>VGTH01000039.1 GCA_016874755.1 Deltaproteobacteria bacterium
ATCGGCGTATCCTTTCCTGCCTGCGCCAACAGGCAGCCTTTCGTTTTTAGATTCGCGAAAGGGTACGCCTACCTATTTCCTATTTCCACACGCTTTGATCATAGCTCGGCAACCTGTCATTCACTAAGGCATTCCTTCGCCACGCATCTTCTCGAAGATGGATACGACATTCGAACAGTCCAAGAATTACTCGGTCACCGCGACGTCAGCACCACCATGATTTACACTCATGTTTTAAACCGCGGTGGCCGCGGTGTTCAAAGCCCCGCCGATCGGCTTCTGAAGCCTTGACTCGTACTGTAATCGCCCGGAATAGGCTGCGGGCCAATAGTGGAATAGGCGGCCAAATTGGCCGTGTTTACTGCCATGGAAAATGTTGACTTTCAAACTCGAAGCGAGCGATATTACATCACAATGTTACTATTTGTGTTTTGTAATTTCGTCGGAGATAGACGGCGAAAGCGGGAGCGGTCTAAATCGCTCACTTAATAGTTAGGCCTCCGAATGAACGGACTCTGCCAGTCTTGCCGAAGGGAAACCGCTGAAGTTTCCGAACCCTGCGACAACAAGGATGCGCCGTACCTTGTTTGCCGAGGTTGTCATGCGAGACTGCTATCAAGATCGTTGAGGCCTGGAGAGTGGTTCAACTTGGCCGCAACGTATGGCTGGTGGCAGTACCTTCTGCACGATGACTTCTATGATGATGACGGCACCGCATCCCAGCCCGAGGATGTCGTCGAGGCTGCAGAACTACTTCCATGCCCGACCCTGTCGCAGGTCTCGAACGACTGCGAACGTCTACTTGACTACACAACTACGCGTTGGCGCATTGAAGACGAGCTCGCCGCCGCTTGGTGCCAGCTCCCACCTGCGGACGTCCAGCGCGTAGTTGTCCAGAGATTCGTCGGTGCACCCAACTCCGGTGTTCGGTCCGCCTGCCTGGATGTCCTGGCAATTGCACTCAAGTCGTCCGCTGGTGACTTCGTGGCGGAGGTATGGCAGAGGCACAAGGACCTCGTGGACATCAGTTCGCTGTTTCGAGCCACCGCTGCCTGCATGCCGGTGGATCAAGGTTTTCCGCTTGCAACCACGATGGTCGAATCACTTGACGGGCGTGAACGGCGGAACGCTATGGTGGCGCTCAGCTACTTTCAGTCCCCACGAGCTTTGCAGTGGATTGAGCAGCACGCGGCCGAGCCGACGACAGAAGATTGGGGCAACTTGGCAGCGGCCTCCTGCCTGAGTTGGTCTGAGGTGCGGTCGTGGCTCGCGCACGGTCGTCCCCTCAGTCTGATTGCGATTGATGCTTTACGCGCGATAGCGGACCCCAGGACGCCCCTACTTCGCGCAACGTCTCCAGCGCTACTGACACCGCCCCCGCAGGATGACTTCTTACGCGCACTTGCGGCTTACGAAGAGCAAGATCCGGTTCCCCGCGTCCGGCAGCGGATCGAATTCCTTCGGGCAGCAGGGCACAAGCTGTGCGCGGAGGCCTAACCCCTCGCTCAAGCTGACCCGCTACGGCAGGCTTTGTAAGCCCGGCCTGAGGTACTCTGTACATTTTCTCAGTCCGGGCTTACAAAGCCTGCCTCCGCGGGCAGCTTAGCTCGAACGTTAGCCCGCACACATGAGGGCTCTTGCTGCGTTCCCGAACTGCCTTGAACGCATGTCGGTGGTAGAGCGCGGTTTCGACGGATTGTGGTCCTGTATTTATTGCGAAGGCATTGGGCTCCCCCCGCTACGACGCGTCAGCGGTTGTGCGAACGCGTCCTTGTTGCTATGACACTCTCTTCGGTTCATTTGCGCGCCAGTTACACCCGGAGTATGACATGTCGTCGATATGGCTGATCGTATCCATGCTGCTTGGGTGCCAAGTTTGTTCGATACCGCTGACCAAAGCGGTCGCGACGCTCATCGCGCCCGCCGCGCACGCTGCGTCAACCGTTCCGGTCGTCCGTCAGTCGGGCTCTTCCTCGCCCAGGCTCACCTTCATCCCGGGCTCCACGCAGAAAGTGGAGCAGCTCATCGGGGATGTTGACCGCGAGACGAAGCGCCCCACCCTGAGCCGCACCGAGGAGCGCTTCGGCATCATCGGCACCGACCTCGGCTACTCCTTCGAGCACGAGGGCAAGCTGTTCTTCCTGTTCGGCGACACGATCGCCCGGGGCGGCACCGGCGATTCCATCGCGACCACCACCGCCCAGTCCGGCGAGGGCGGCGTGCGCCTCGACTTCGTCACCGGGGCCGACGGGCAGTGGCTTAAGGTGCGCCCGCCCGGCGTGAGCATGGAGACGAATGAGGTCCCGCTTGCTGGCCTGTCGATCGGCGGCCGGATCTATATGATGGTCAGGACGAATCGCACGGCGGGAGCATCCACGGGATCGGACATATCGAAGCTCGTCAGGTTCGACGAGCAGGCCCGCCGATTCGAGTTGCTCCGCGATGTCTCGCGCCTACCGCTCGGCCGCTTCATCCAGGTCAGCCTCTACCACGCGACCACCCCGGTCGCCGGACTCCCGAGTCAGGGCCCCGCGGTGCTGATGTGGGGGAACGGGGCCTATCGCAAAAGCAACGCGTACCTCGCGGTCACCCCCACGCAGAACTGGGTGACCGGCGAGGGGACGCGCTACTTCGCTGGCCTCGACGCGGCCGGCGAGCCGACTTGGGCCGCCGACGAGTCGCACGCGGCCCCGTTGTTCGAGCAACCGGTGATTGGCGACCACTCGGTGACGTATGTGCCGCAGGTGGGCCTATGGCTCATGCTCTATGACGCATGGCCCGGAAGACCCGACAGGCCGGACGCCGGCGTGCAGCTCCGGACTTCGATGACTCCCTGGGGACCGTGGAGCGCGCCCGAGCAGGTCCTGAGACCGGTCGACGCGGCGAAGGGCAGGCTCATGCACATGGCGAACACCGACGATGGGCTTGAATGGCCGCTGAAGAAGTTCAATGGCATGAGCCGAAGGTCGGAGCAGGGCGCCATCTACGCCCCGTACGTGATCGAGCGCTTCACTCGGGTCGAGGGCGACAGGCTGAAGCTGTACTACACCCTGTCGACCTGGAACCCTTACGTCGTCTTGCTGATGCGCTCCGAGTTCAAGGTGCAATGAGCGTTCCGAACATCGTTGAGCTCATCACTGACAGTAGTATGTCTCGCCGATGTCACTTGGTATCCGCCACATTAGCGGAGAAATGCGTTCTAACTTCAGTTCGAGCGGACGCGCCCGCAAGCGGCATCGTGCTTGCGCACATCAGTGGGACCATCGCTTTTGCGAACAGCGTCGCGGCGCGCCGCTCACCCTGAGCGTTCTGCTCAAAGGAGAAAGATGATCACGATCCGTTCAAGTTTGCCGGAGGACGCGGAGGGCATACGGCGGGTTTCTGAATCTGCGACCGCTACGCTCCGAAAGACCTACCGGCCCAATCAGAAGGCGCTGGAGAACCGGAAAAGCTTCTCCTCACAACTCAACCGCCTCGTTGCACTTGTTGACGGAGAGATTGCTGGAACGACCCAATTCTACCGTGACGGGGAAGCCCTCCGTATTATCGGTCTATTTGTCCACCCGGACTACCGGCGTCGAGGGGTCGCAAGGGCAATTGTTGATGAAGTGGTCGAAATCGCCCTGAAGCAAGGAATCGATCTGCTCGTAACTCGAACAGTCAAAGAGACGGGGAACGTTCCGATTTTCGAGAAGATGGGATTTGACGTGATGTCTGTCCACGCGGATGAGTACTCGGAGAGCGATGAATTCCGGCAATTGTCAGAGGTTGATTTGCAGAAGAAGATAACATGAGAAAGCAGAACCAGCACCTGCACTTTACCGGCGTTGACCGCGCCGGAAAGTGAGGTGCGCCGTTAGGCGACGCGACCGTGTTTCCCGACAACGTGCTTTTGCCCCCTATCTTGTGAGATAGTCCCTCAGTGGCATTTTAATATCAGTTTGAGTGGGACCTGGTGAAAGCCCGGCAAAATGCGCGAAAACATCGCGTCACCTTTGAACGTGGCGCCACGGTGTTTAAGGATCCAAACGCGTTGTCCTTGTTTGATGACGAGAAGCAATATCAGAGGAAGTAACTATGAGACGGGGGTACGATTTTTCGAAAGCCGTTCCGGGAAGAGTTTTACCCCAAAGGCGCAGAACTGCGGCTGTCCATTTATTCGAACAAGATCGGTAGAGCGATAAGCGTTGGGATGCGTGGTTTTGGAAATATCGTTTCCTAACCGCGCTGTTGGCACCGATGACGCCTAACCGCTTCAGCGAACGGCGCTCCGTGCCGGCGCTGGGCTTTGTCGTTCTCATTAAAAATAAGTGAGTGTTCAATGACACCGCTATTTAAGAAGCTCAACCTCGGTGACAACAAGACTATTCTCGTCCTCAATGCACCGGACTCATTTGAAATAGAACTATCGCAGATTTCCGGAGTGACCATTCAACGGAAAGTGTCGTCAACGTCGGCCTTCGCGCTCGGTTTCGCCATGACTCGGGAGCAGCTCGACCGAGTTTCGGCAACGCTTGTGAAGGTGTCTAAGGGCGACGCTATCGTGTGGGTCGCATACCTGAAAGCAACGTCGAAGCGCTACGCCGGCGAATTCAATCGGGACAACGGCTGGACCGTTCTCGGCAACGCTGGTTTTGAACCCGTGCGCCAGGTGTCGATTGACGCGGATTGGACGGCGCTTCGCTTCCGCAGGACGGCGCACATCAAGTCCTTCACTCGCAGCAATGCGATGGCCATATCGGCCGAAGGAAAACGCCGAACCAGGCGGTGAACTGGAGCCGCCTATTTGAAGTCCCTGAAGACGGACAGATGAAATTCACAAAGGCAATGTAGGATTCTGAACTAAACACCCCAAGTAGAATACCGCATGATCGGGATGTTCACATGAACAAACAAAGTCGACATAGAAGAATGCGCGCCAATGGAACCCAACAAAATCGCCACCGCTCTGCGCCGCTACGCGATGAACGGCTTTCAGAGCGCTTCGACGTGGCGGGCGATGTGCGCGCGCATGGCCTGATCGGGCAGCGCTCCGAAACCAGCCTGCATATTGTCGCGCAGATGCGCCACTTTGCTGGTTGCCGGAATCGCGCAGGTCACCGCGGGATGAGAAATCGCAAACTTAAGCAGCAATTGCGCCCAGCTTGAGCAATCGACTTGCGCGGCAAAACTCGGCAGCGGATAAGGCAACACCCGCTTGATCAAACCGCCGCCGCCAAAGGGACGATTGACCAGCACGGCGATTTTTCGCTCTGCCGCCAAGGCGAGCAGTCTTTTCTCCGCGCTGCGCTCGGCGATCGAATAGTTCAGCTGGACGAAATCGAGTGGCTCCGCTTTCATCACGCGTTCCAAGTCACCGTAGCCGCTCTCGGTGTAATGGGTCACGCCGATGTAGCGAAGCTTTCCTGGCTCTTTCCAACTGCGCAGCGTCGCAAGATGGGTGCGCCAATCGACGAGGTTGTGCACCTGCAATAAATCCATCCGCGGGGTGCGCAAACGGCGAAACGATTCTTCCATTTGGCGGATGCCGGGCTCACGCCCCTGCGTCCACACCTTGGTGGCGAAAAATATCTTGGCCGTAAGCGTAGCCTCGGCAATCAGGTCGCCGGCAACGCTTTCGGACCGACCATACATGGGCGACGAGTCGATGACGCTGCCGCCGTAGGCCGCGAATTCGCGCAGCACCGCACGCAGCGGCGCGCGCTCCGACTCCCCGCCAACGTCGAAGGTCTGCCAAGTGCCCAGACCGATCACCGGCAGAGTCTCGCCGCTCTGCGGTATGACTCGACGAATCATCGGCGTTGTGGTGGCAGCCATGGCGCTAGCGCATTTCATATAAAGCCCACTCGCCAAAAACGCGCGCAGCAGTTGACGTCGCGTCATAGCGTCTGTTCAGTTAAGCGCTTCGTCAATGCTCCAAACCCCGGCGCCGCGCGTCGCGATGTACAAAAACACAATACAATAGAGCACCGCCGCGACGCCTTTATTTTCCAGCGGCCAAAAACCTGCGGGGAAATGACCGATGAAGTAGGCCGCCGCCATCAGGCCGCTAGCGACGAAAGCTGCGTAGCCGGCCCAGAGCCCTAACGTAAGCAGCACACCAGCCACCAGCTCGATGGCACCGGCGACGCCAATCAGAGACGCCAACGCCGTCGCGCTGCCCTTGCCATCGATGCCGCCGAACCAGCCGAAGATTTTCTGCGCGCCATGGCAGAAGAACAACGCGCCGAGCACGATGCGCATGAGCGCATAGGCGTAGTCGCTATAAACGCCGAGAATTTTTTCCACGATCCCCTCCGCTCGCTGCTGGTTGACCTAGAAGCCGATGCCGACACCGACGGAGACGCCGCGCCGCAGCCGGCGGTCCCGGTCGTTCAGAAAGCGCTGTTCCTCGCGCCGTACCCGCTCGATCTCTTCTTCGATTTCTTTGCCGACCCATTCACCGTTGGTGAAGAGCGTCGGCAGATCGAAATCTCTGCCTTCGATCAACTGCAAGGTTTTCGCGATTTCGTTGCGAATCTGGCCTGTCGGGTCCCAGTAGCCCAGCGTCAAACGATGTGCAGCGGTGTATTCGATCCAATCGTAAAGGCCGCGCAAACCCACGGCCATCTCTTTGGCGCCGCGGTCCCGCTCAGCTGCGCGCGCCAATGTTAACCCGAGATAGAGACGCGCCATGGGATCTTGCGCATCGAGGACGAGCGCTCGCTCCAGCGATTGCCGCGCTTCCGCAAATCTGCCGGTGAGATATTGGCTGCGCCCCAAATAGGTCAGAACCCCTTGGCGAAACAGCGAATAGGTCGCAACGTAGCTCGGGTCTTGCGCTGCGGCTTGGGCGAAATAACCGAGCGCCGCTTCGGGATGATGGGTGAGCAAAGCTTGTCTGCCCGACTGGACTTGACCGGCGAGTCGGTAGGCTGCGCAGCCGGTCACCCAACCTGCGAGCAACAAGAGCGCCCCCGAGCGCGAGACTCTCATGTCAAAAGGCTAGAATTCACAACCGCCACTGTCAAGCATGGCAGCGTCGATGGCTACGATGGCCGACCCCCACGACAATCTGAACAAATGGCTTTGCCGATCGCGGCAGGAGACGCGCCAAAACCCATCCGCAAAAATATTGCGCGTCAACCTTGTGCGCCGTTCCATTGGTAAAAATATTTCGCTTGCGGCCCACGAGAAAGCGTCAAGATTTTGACCGTTTTTTTCCTTGCATCGACGGAACCGATCAAGTAGCCTGCCCGGACTCCAATCAAATGGTGCTCTATGTTTTTCAACGCAGCTATTGTTCTGCTGGGAATTCTTTTGTCTCTTGTGACCGGTTGCGTGCCGGCGCCCTTCCAGGCGCCGCCGCGCCCGGTTGCCGTCGTGCAACCTTTGCCCGCCGCCCCCGCGCCACCACCGCCGTTTACGCTCTCCGCAGAATTTCAAGCACTGGCGGAAGTTCAAGACGAACTGGACGATGAAGCCGCCAATGGCCTGGTTTGGCCCGCTGGCATGTTCGCTGCCGCGGTAAAGAAAGAACCGGAGAAGCCGGCCCAAGCCGCCAAACCCATCGACGATTCACCCACGGCTTTGCAAAGGGTTTCCGGACCGCTCGCCGACGACCGGCTGTTGGACCTGCTGGAGAAAGATCTTGACAAAGCGGTCAGCCAAGCGCCCGAGCGGCGCCGCTTGCAGCTCTCCAAAGCGGTGACCGACGACCCAAAGGTGCGCCACTACGTTACGCTGTTTTCAAAAACCACTCGTCCCTACTTTGCTCAGCTTTTGGCGCGCTCCGGGAAATATATGCCGATGATCGTGAAAACTTTGCGCGAAGCGGGACTGCCAGACGAGATGGGTTATCTGGCCCTGATCGAAAGCGCGTTTATCCCGCACGCGAAATCGCCGGCAGGCGCCGCGGGTTTGTGGCAGTTCGTGCCCGACACGGCGCGGATCTATGGGCTGCGCATCGACTCATGGGTCGACGAGCGTTTCGACCCGGCCAAATCGACACGCGCCGCAGCCTCCTACTTGAAAGATCTACACGAACGTTACGGCCGTTGGTTCTTCGCCACGGCGGCGTACAATTCCGGCCCCTCCATTCTCGACAACGCTCTGCAAAGAACCAAGAATCAAGATTTCCAGAGTCTCGGCGTCAATCGCCGGCTGAGCGCTGAGACGCGCAACTTCGTCCCGAAATTCGTCGCCGCGGCGCTCATCGCCACCGATCCGCGCAAATATGGCTTCGAGCAGCTGCGCTATGAAACGCCGTTGGAGTACGATGAGGTCGAAGTACGCGAGCCGATGAAATTGGAAACCATCGCGGCCATGACTGGCAGTGACCTCCGTTTGTTGACAGAGCTCAATCCCGCCTTGCTGCGCGGCCAGACGCCGCCGGGCGAACGCAACTACCGCGTCAAGATACCCGAAGGACGCAGCCTGATGTTAGCCAAAGCGATGGCGCCCAAGAAAGAAATCAGAGAAACCGTCGAACCGCCCAAAGAACCTAAGGAGACTAAGGATCAGCCTGAAACTGAAGTGATCACCTACGAGGTCAAACGCGGCGAGACACTCTATTCCATAGCACGCCGTTACGGTCAAACTGTGCGGAGCCTGATGGCGCTCAACGGCCTAACCAGCGCTAAAGTGCGCGCTGGCCAGCAGCTGAGAATCTTAGTCGACACGCTACGCGGCGCGCTGCGTTAGCTTGGGCGACGCTATTTTCGCTTGCTCATCGGCACGAAGTCACGCGGCGCAGCGCCAAGGTAGAGTTGTTTCGGCCTAGCAAGTTTTTGTTCAGGATCGGTGAGCATCTCTTCCCACTGGGCAATCCAACCGGAGGTGCGCGGAATCGCAAACAGCACCGGGAACATATCCATCGGCAGGCCCATCGATTGGTAGATCAAGCCGGAATAGAAGTCGACGTTCGGATAGAGTTTGCGCTTGATGAAATAGTCATCGGACAGCGCGATTCGTTCCAACTCGAGGGCGATGTCGAGTAACGGGTTGCGCCCGGTGACTTCAAAAACTTCGTCGGCGGTCTTTTTGATGATTTTCGCGCGCGGGTCGTAGTTCTTATACACCCGGTGGCCAAAGCCCATCAGCCGCCCATCGCCGCCTTTCACTTTCTTGATGAAATCGGGGACCTTATCCTTCGAGCCGATCTCCATCAGCATGCGCAGCACGGCTTCGTTGGCACCGCCATGCAGCGGGCCGTAAAGTGCGGCGGCGGCGCCCGCCACTGCTGAATAGGGATCGGGCTGGGAGCTGCCGATGCCGCGCATCGCATTGGTGCTGCAGTTTTGCTCGTGATCGGCGTGCAAAATAAACAGCAGGTCCAGTGCTTTTTCCAAGACCGCATTGGGTTTGTACTTTAACTCAGTCATCTTGAACAACATGTTCAAGAAGTTGCCGGTATAGCTCAGGTCGTTGTCCGGGTATGCGTACGGCTGCCCAAGGCTGTGCCGATAGGCGAACGCCGCCAAAGTCGGCATCTTGCTGATCAAGCGATAGGTCTGCATGCGCCGATTACCGGCATCGAAAATTTTCTTGGCGTCGGGATAAAACGTCGACAGCGCGCCCACGGTGCTGACGAGAATGCCCATGGGATGAGCGTCGTGATGGAAGCCGTCGATGAGTTTCTTGATATTCTCATGGATAATCGAGTGAAAAGTCACGTTGTGACTGAAGTCTGCCAGCTGTTTTTCGTTGGGCAACTCACCATTGAGAATCAAATACGCGGTCTCTAAATAGGTGCTTTGTTCGGCGATCTGCTCGATCGGATAGCCTCGGTAGCGCAGGATTCCCTTATCGCCATCTATATAAGTAATGCGGCTCTGGCACGAAGCAGTGTTCATGAACCCCGGGTCGTACACCACCAGCCCATCGTCCTCAGTGACCTTGATTTGGAACAAATCCGTCGCCTTCACGGCGCCATGTTTGATCGGAACTTCGTATGTCTTACCGGTCCGGTTGTCCGTAATGGTCAATGTCTCTGAGGCCATTTGTGGTTACCTTTCGGGTTTCGTCAGATTCTATTTAGACCATCCCTATCCGCCGGTCAACCGAGTGCTTTACGGCGCCAAAGACCATTGGACACCCCAACGCGGCGCTTGTTTGGCCAGACAAACCAAAGTAGCCGGTGCGAAGTCGACCACGATGCGTTCGGCGTTGCCCTTGACGAGCAACCCCACGATCCGGTTCATGAAGGGCAGATGGCCCACCAACATGATCGAGTCCGTGGCGAGCTCCAACATGGCAGCGGTTCCCGCCGGATCGGCCATCGGCTGGAGACCGTCCATTGGTGCCATGCCCCGGGCTGGGCGCAGCTGTTCGCTCATGATCTCGGCGGTTTGGCGGGCGCGCAGTATGCCGGAATGGTAAATGACCGCCGGCTGCACACCCTTTGCCGCGGCCTGCTGCGCCAGCCGTGCCACCTGAACCCGACCCATTTCGCTGAGCGGTCGCTCAACATCGACCAGCTCGGAAACCGCATCCCCATGCCTGACAAGATAGAAATCTACCACCGTAGCATCCTTGCTGTGGTATCCCGAAACCTGCCGGCCGATGGCCAACGCAGCGGGACGTTGCTCTTGAAAGTGGCCCGGCCGCACACACTGCTGCACGCGAAAAATCGGTTGCAAAATGTTTTTGTTGATATAGTATGCGACCGTCTTAGTTTCAATCCGATTTTCCCAACGTGATCGAATTTCGCAACCTCAACAAATGGTTTGGCGCGCTTCAGGTGTTGAAAAACGTCAACCTAACCATCGCCGGCGGCGAAGTCGTCGTGGTTTGCGGCCCCAGCGGCAGCGGCAAGAGTACGCTGATCCGCTGCATCAACCGTCTTGAGCCTTTCCAGTCCGGCGAGTTGATCGTCGACGGCATGTCGCTCACCGATGCCAATCTCGACGCTGCCAAGCTGCGCACCAACGTCGGCATGGTGTTTCAATCGTTCAATCTCTATCCGCACATGACCGTGCTGCGCAACATCACCCTGGCACCGGTCAAGGTCAAAAAAATCGCCGATGGCGAAGCCGAAAAAATCGCCCGCCAGCTGCTCGAACGGGTGGGCATTCCCGACAAAGCCGACGTCTATCCGGCCAATCTCTCCGGCGGCCAACAGCAGCGCGTCGCCATCGCCCGCGCCCTGGCGATGAAGCCTAAAGTCATGCTTTTCGACGAGCCGACCTCGGCGCTCGATCCGGAAATGATCAACGAAGTGCTCGAAGTGATGACCGACCTGGCGCGCGACGGCATGACGATGATCGTCGTCACCCACGAGATGGGCTTTGCCCGCCGGGTTTCTCACCGGGTGGTTTTCATGGATGGTGGACAGGTGATCGAAGAAGCCGCGCCGGAGCAGTTTTTCGCGGCGCCGGAGTCGGAGCGAGCCAAACAGTTTCTCAGCAAAATACTTTCACACTAAGGAGATCGCGGATGAAAAATTTTATCTGGCTCTGTGCCGTCATCGTAGCGCTGGCTGCCGGCGCGACTAGTGCGCGCGGTCAATCGACCTTGGAGAAAATCGACAAGAGCGGCGTCCTCGTCATCGGCACGCGCACCGGTTCGCCGCCGTTTGCCTACGTCAACAAGAATAACGAATGGGTCGGCTTCTCCATCGACTTGGTCGAACAGGCGATCATTCCGGTGTTGAACAAGAAGCTCAACAAGACCATAAAAGTCGAAAAGAAAGAATCGGCGCCGGCGACGCGCATTCCGCTGCTAACCTCGAACGCCGTCGATTTGATCGCTGAAACCATGACCGATACACAGGCGCGCCGCGACAGCGTCGATTTCAGCATCACCTTCTTCGCCACCGGCGCGCAGTTTCTGGTGCGAAAAGGCAGCCCGATCAAAGGCATTCAAACCATCGCCAACCGGCGCATCGCGGCACAGCAGGGCTCGACCAACGCCAAGATCGTCCGCGAGCGCGTGCCCAACGCCAAGCTCGTCGAATTCCCCGATCAGCCCGCTGCGTTTCAAGCGCTGGCACAAAAGCAAGTCGATGCTTATACCAACGACGGCATTCAGCTCGCCGGCCTGAGAGCCAAAGCGCCCAAGCCCGACGAGTGGGCCGTGGTCGGTGAATTTTTTTCCTATGAACCCTATGGCATGGCGATGCGCAGGAACGACTCGGACTTTCGCCAGGTCGTCAACGTCGGTCTGATGGACGCCATCTCTTCCGGTTTATACTTGACCATCTACGACAAATGGTTCGGCATCAAGGGCGAAGTGCCCTATTTGCTGGCACCGGAAACTAAACGGTTCCTAGAGATGCAGGTGGTGCCGAAATAGAACGAGGCAAGAGGCAACAGGCATTAGGCAATAGTTTCGGATTCCGAACTGTGTCTATTGCCTCTTGCCTAATGCCGATTGCCTGTGAACTACCAATTCAACTGGAGCGTGCTGTGGAGCGGCCAGACCGGCGGCTGGCTGCTCCAGGGGCTCCTTACCACTTTACAGATATCGCTGCTCGGTTGGCTCCTCGCGGTCGCGCTCGGCATCGTCTCTGGTGCGCTGCGCACGGTGCCCTTTCCTCCACTGCGCTGGTTGGCCACCTTCTACGTTGAGTTTTTCCGCAATGTGCCGCTCTTGGTCTGGATGTTTTTTTGGTACTTCGGCGTGCCGCCGCTGCTGCCTGAAGCGGTGCGCAATTGGCTCTTCGATCATGGCGTCGAGTTTTGGGCCGGCCTTTGCGCTCTCGGCGTCTATCACGGCGCGCGTTTCTCCGAGGTGATCCGCAGCGGTATCCAGTCGATTCCGAAGACCCAATTCGAAGCCGCCATCTCCACCGGACTGACGGTGGCGCAGTCCTATCGCTTGATCATCATTCCGATCGCGCTGCGCTTGATCGTGCCGCCGGCGACCAATGAATCGCTGAATCTCCTCAAGAACTCTTCGGTGGCACTGACCATCGGCGTTGCCGAACTGACTTTTCAAACACGTCAAATCGAAACCTACACCGCCAAAGCCTTTGAAGCGCTGGCGGCCGGCACGATTGTTTATCTCATTCTATGTCTGAGCATCGCGGCGCTGATGGCGCGCGTCGAAAAACGCTTCGCGATTCCCGGCATGATCGCCCAGGGCACGGGCGACTGACATGGACCTGCAGGTCATCACCAACAATTTTGCCTTCTTGATGCAGCAGGGCTTTTTCGGCATTGGCAACTTCGTCGGCGGCACGCTGCGCTTGGCCGTGCCGGCGATGGTCCTCGGCTTTTTGTTGGGCATCTTGATCGGCCTGGCGCGTTTATCGCGCTTGCGTTGGCTGCGTTGGTCGGCAACCGTTTACGTCGAATTTTTCCGCGGCGTGCCGTTGGTGATGGTGATCTTTTGGTTCTGGTTCATCATTCCGAACCTGCTCGGCAAATCGCTGCCGGAGTACAGCGTCGCGCTCACTGCGTTTGTTATCTTTGAAGCTGCTTATCTGGGCGAGATTATTCGCGCCGGTATTCAGTCCGTGCCCAAGGGCCAGGTCGAAGCCGCGACCGCGACGGGTTTGGCGCGCGCGCAGATGATGCGCTGGGTGATTTTGCCGCAGGCGTTGCGCAACATGCTGCCGGCGCTGGTGACGCAATTTATTGTCCTATTGAAAGATACCTCCCTCGCCTCGATCATCGGCTACGTCGACTTGACCAAAGCCGCGCAGATCGTCAACAACCGCGAAATCCGCCCCTTCGAGCTTTACCTCTTCATAGCGGTCATCTACTGGCTCTGCAGCTACGCGATGTCGAGCTACGCGCGCCATTTGGAAAAAAACCTGGCGCGAAGCTGAGATACTTCCGCCTCCGGGTTCCTAACCCGAACTATTCACGCCACGCGACACTGTGTAGGAGCGAAGGCCAAGCCGCCTTGTAGGGGCGACCGGCTGGTCGCCCTGTTCTGCCTTCGCTCCGGAATGGTTGCACCTCGATCGACTTTGTCACCGTCGACATTTTGACGCCCGGCGAATTCACGAAAAAAAAGCACGCTTTGAAGCGATCCTTGCAACCGTTGCTGAAGAAGCGACAGCGGTTGCCGATAGCGTCACTATGACGACCAACCGAGTCTGTGCGTCGGCTGGCACTGGATAACGAAGGAGACAAAACGACAATGGCCCACTATGACATGCTGGTGATCGGCTCCGGCCCCGCCGGCCAGAAAGCGGCGATTCAAGCCGCCAAGGTTGGCAAGAAAGTGGGTATCATCGAGAAAAAGAAAGTCGCCGGCGGCATCTGCATCAACATCGGCACCATCCCGAGCAAATCGCTGCGAGAAGCGGTGCTCTATCTCTCAGGCTATCGCCAACGCAACCTCTACGGCGCCAGCTACCGCGTCAAAAAAGACATCACCTTCGAAGATCTGGCTCAGCGCTGCGATCACGTCGTCAAAGCCGAACAGGAAGTCATCCAACACCAATTGATCCGCAACTACGTCGACTTCATCGTTGGCTCGGCTAACTTTGTCGATCCGCATCGAATTTCGATCACGCAAGGAAGCGAGAGCAACGAGCACACCGCCGACCACATCGTCCTCGCCGTCGGCACGGAAACCGCCCGCCCCGAGGGCATCCCGTTCGACGGGACTTCGGTCATCGACAGCGACGGCCTGCTGTATCTCAAAGAGCTGCCCAAAGCATTGACCATCGTCGGCGGCGGCGTCATCGGCTGCGAGTACGCTTCGATCTTGGCGACGCTCGGAATTCCAGTAACGCTTGTCGAGCGCCGGCCGCGATTATTGGAATTCGTCGATAGCGAAATCATTGAGTCGCTGCAGTATCAAATGCGCAGCATCGGCGTGACGCTTCGCTTCAACGAAGAAGTCGTCGGCGTCGAAAAATCGGCTGACAACTCCGTGTCGATCTTCCTTAAAAGCGGCAAGAAAATTGGCGCGCCGCTTTTGATGTACTCGGTCGGCCGTATCGGCGCGACGCGCACTCTCGGATTGGACAAAGTCGGCATTCAGCCTGACGAGCGCGGCCGCATCAAAGTCAACGAAAACTTTCAGACTGCCGTTCCGCATATTTATGCCGTCGGCGACGTCGTCGGCTTCCCGGCGCTGGCATCGACCTCGATGCAGCAAGGCCGCCACGCCGCCTGCCACGCTCTCGGTTTACGCTGCGAGACCACCACCCATTTGCTCCCTTACGGCATCTACACGATTCCCGAAATCTCCATGGTCGGTCGCAACGAAGATGAGCTCACCCGCGAAGGCATCCCCTACGAAATCGGCGTCGCCCGCTACCGAGAGATCGCCCGCGGCCAATTGATCGGCGATACCGTCGGCATGCTCAAACTGCTGTTCCATAGCGAGACGCGCCACCTCCTAGGCGTGCACGCCATCGGCGAAGGCGCGACGGAGCTCGTCCACATCGGCCAAGCCGTCATGGCGCTCGGCGGCAAGCTCGAATACTTCGTCGACACCGTCTTCAACTACCCAACATTGGCGGAATGCTATAAAGTCGCCGCCCTCGCGGCCCTCAACAAATTCGCCAGCAACGGCAGCTACGTCAGCGGCACGGCAAGCGCGGATGCGAACCATTTGGATGCACGCTAGCGGTAGTCCGAACCTGCGCCATACTGTTCATTCCACCGAACTTAGGCTAAAAGAAAGCCTGTCACGCAAATGGCAGGCTTCAACAATCTTCATAGCTCCAGCCCTCCTCTCCTAAACCGCACGCTGGCCTCGCCCAGTGAGAGAGGCGCGCAATATTATCATCGGAACGAAAGCAAAATGGGGTCAGGTCTCCGCTAAGCTCATAAGGAAGTTGATTCCGCGTCTCACGCGCTAGCGCGATTCTTAAAGAGCCGCCAACTCACGATGCAAGAGGAGAACGAAACCATGCAACAAGAAAACTGGAAGCTCAGAGCGAGAGAATACCGGCGCATCATGTACGGCGTTATGGCCGGTGCGCTGTTGTTCGCTCCGGCGCTGGTCGATCACGGTCGCAGGACACCCTCGATATCTGAGCTGCCTTCCGGAAGCAGTCGATGGAAACAGATGCTTTTGTCAGTCAGCGGCGGCCTGCTGTAGAGACGGACTGAAAAGTTTTGCCATTACCTGCTCTCCGCGCACGGTGACAACGAGAAACTGATTGATCGGTGTCGCGGTAGGAGAAATATCTTTACATTGTCTTCAACATCGAGCCCCGTCAAGGGGATCTCGCTGCCGGCGGACGCATAATGGTAATAATTGAAGATCGTCAAGCCAGGAGCTTTCTGCGTTTTGAAACTCGGAGCAGCACTTGATCGAACAGTTGATAGCCCGTCGATGGCGAGGGTCGGCCGAAGATTGCCGCATTTCGTGCTCGTACTCCGCCAGTGCAGTAAGTTCTTCGCAAACGCGTTCCCGACACTCATCAGTCAGATAAATTCCATGGCCAAGCTGACCTGTAACAGTTCAGACCGCCCATAGTCTTCGATCCATTGAATTTTATTTTCGGTCTTGTTTGTTGAGCGATTTTCGATATGTAAAGAACTCACAGAGATAAGACCCGGGCGCATGCATCATGGTTTTCAGCTCTCATATTTTTATTTTCTATTTTTTGCCTCTCACGCTGCTGCTTTACTATACGATGACGCAGCGTTATCGGAACCTGCTCCTGACTCTGCTCAGTTACGTCTTCTACGGTTGGACTAATCCGCTATTTGGTCTGTTGATGTTGGGCTCTACGGCCATCGACTACGTCTGCGGCCTAATCATCTCGAACCAGCTAGGGTTCCGCACCTCAAAAGGACCGCCGCCGCTGTTGCCCCGAGGCGAGGCCCGCACGCGGACACAGCGAATCGCACTGATCGTCAGCATCGCCTCAAATCTGAGCCTGCTAGGCTTTTTCAAATATTTCAATTTTGCCGTTGAGAGCTGGACGGCGCTTGCGGCGGCGCTCGGACTGTCTCACTTGGGACTCGATCTTGCCTTCCAAATCGCGTTGCCGCTGGGTATTAGCTTCTACACGTTTCAATCCATGAGCTATGCCATCGACGTCTACCGCGGCGATGCCCGCGCCATTCGCAACGTCATCGATTTTGCCTGTTTCGTGGCAATGTTTCCGCAACTTGTCGCCGGCCCGATCATTCGCTTCGCCGATATTGCCGAACAACTGCAACAGCGTTCACACACGTTGACCAAGTTTGCCCGCGGCGTGGCCTTTTTCAGCGTTGGTCTGGCCAAAAAGGTGCTGTTCGCCAATCCCTGCGGCAAAGTCGCCGACACGGTTTTCGACGCGGCATCGGTCACGTTTCTCGATGCGTGGTATGGTGCCATCGCCTACGCGTTTCAGATTTACTTCGATTTTAGCGCCTATTCCGATATGGCGATTGGCCTCGGCTTGATGCTCGGATTTGTTTTCGCCAAGAATTTCGATTCGCCCTACGAGGCCCAGTCGATCACCGACTTCTGGCGCCGTTGGCACATTTCGCTGTCGACCTGGCTGCGCGATTACCTCTACATTCCCCTCGGGGGAAATCGCCTGGGGGCGCGGCGCACATACCTGAACCTGAGTATCGTTATGGTGCTCGGCGGACTCTGGCACGGCGCGTCATGGAACTTTGTCATCTGGGGCGCGCTCCACGGCGGGCTGCTCGCCTGTGAGCGCGCCTGCGGCAAACGGCCGATCTACTACGCGCTGCCCAAACCGCTCCGCGTTGGATGCACTTTCGTGATCGTCTTGTTCACCTGGGTTTTCTTTCGCGCCAAGGACTTGCCAACGGCGCTCAACTATTGCGCCACGATGCTCGGCTTGGGCTCGCCCGAGGCCTCAGCCTTACTGCTGTCCGGCATCATCGCCAAGCCGTACTATCTAGCCACCGTGGCCTTGTGCGCTTTGATTGTTTGGACATGCCCCCAGACCTGGGACTGGTCAAAGCAACTGAACACCGGCAAGGCCGCCACCGCTTTGATGCTGTTTGTCATCGCGGTGGCTGTGCTCTCCGCCCAAGCGTACAACCCATTTATCTATTTTATCTTCTGATCGTTTGAGCGCCGCCATGGGCACAGATAACTTGCCACCGAAAATGCTTGAACCGCACCGGCGCTCGCGCGAAGAAGCCGCCAAGGCCGAAATCGGCCACACCGATACTCGCCCTGGCGTTGCCCTGGTCTTAACTGTCTGCTTCCTCGTAATGATTTTCGCTCTGCCGGTCGGCCAACAGCTAGTCGAATTTTTCCACGGTCAGCTGGGAAATCGTCCCTCCAGCATGCCGCAAGCGTGGCATGTCGCTACGATCGTGGGCGATGCCGTCAGCGAACTCCGAAAAAACCGGCAAGCCCTGCGTCAAGTCCTCGCAGTCAATCGCGATGTGATGCGCAAGATTAAGCTCTATACCGACCGACTGGAGGAGGAATCTTGGTTCAACCAAAGGGCGTTGCCGCTAACCCAGGCCATGTTGTCCAACGTCTTGGGCGTAGGCAACGAGAAAGTCTATCTCGGGCGCGGCGACTGGTTATTTTATCGTCCGACCATCGACTATCTCATCGGCGATGGCTTCCTCGAACCGACCCAATATACCCGGCAGGCAAACTCGCAAGATGCCGATAAGCGTTCACGCCAGTCCGATCCAGTGAAAGCGATTGTCCAGTTCAAAAACCAGCTTGCAGCCCACGGGGTAGAGTTGGTGGTCATGCCGGTGCCGGTTAAGGCATCGTTGCATGGCGACAGGTTTGTCAAGGCACTGGCGCAGGACCGGCAGGTGCTCCACAACGCTTCCTACGAAGAGTTGCTGCAGGCGCTAAGCGCCACGGCGTTCGCTATTTCGATCCCACTGAGAATTTGGCGGCGTTCACGCGGCAGCACGCGGCGTCGGCGTACCTTGCTACCGACACCCATTGGGTGCCTGCAGCAATGGAGAGCGTCGCCCGCGCTCTGGCCACCGAACTGCAACCATTCTTGCCGCCTCCTCCGAACACCCCAGCGTTTCGCGGCGAAGCCGCGACGGTGCAAAACCGCGGCGATCTCGCCAGAATGCTCAAGCTGCCTGATGGCGCCCGCTGGCCCGCGCCGGAGAGTGTGGAGATTCATCCGGTTCGGTCCACGGCCAGCGGCGCGGCGGCAGTCATCGATCCGCGTGGCGAGGTGCTATTGCTCGGTGACAGCTTCGCAAACATCTACTCACTGGCATCCATGGGTTGGGGCACGTCAGCGGGTCTGGGCGAGCATTTGGCGCTGGCACTTAATCGGCCGGTGGATGCGTTGCGCCGCAATGACGCTGGGGCCTATGCCACGCGGGAGATGCTGGCGCACGAAGTGGCGCGCGGCTGCGGCCGACTGGCGGGCAAGAAGGTGGTCGTCTGGCAGTTTGCCGCGCGTGAGCTGGCTTACGGCGACTGGAAGATGCTCAACCTCAACCCAGGTGCGTTGATCGGCTCTCCGCTCTGCGGCGCAGACGGGCTGCGCACGCTCGTCGGTGCGCGCGCTCGCATGGTCTGGGTACGCGCGGTCGATCCGGCTTCCAAAGACGCTGGAGCTCGCCATGCCGGGTTCCATCTGATGGGCATCGATACGGAGGACGGCCGCGGCGTGCGCGAGATCCTGCGCGGCCCGATCTCGAGCCGCAAGCCACTGCTGACCCCCGACGGGCGCCGTGTTGTGTTCACCGACGTGCCCCTCGGTCGCATCGGCGTGGTCGATTGGGACGGAACCAATCTGCGTTATTTAGCCCACGGATTTGCCGCGAACGTATGGGCCGATCCTGAAACCGGACGCACCTGGGTCTACGCGGTCGAAGGGCCGATCAATCCGATACCCTTTAGCGGCAAGCCCCTGATCCGTTTTGACCTCGATCGCCCTAAGGTGCGCGAGGTGTTGTGGGATCGCACCGAGATCAGCCTTGACAACTTGCACATCTCTGCTGATAGCAGGCATATTTTTGGGCAATTTCCCTGGCCAAACGTTGGCATCGCCGACTTAACCAATGGCACATTGGAAGCGACGGGCGGCGGTTGCTGGACTTCCTGGTCCCCCGACAAAAGCAACGTTACCTGGATTTTTGACGGCCTGCATCGCAACCTGATCTTCGAGGACCCCGCCACCCGCCTCGCTTGGACTGTGCCGATTAATCAAGCCCCAGGAGTTGACGGCTTCGAAGTGTATCATCCGCGCTGGGCCAATCACCGCCAATTTTTTACCATGACCGGTCCATACAAAGAGGGCAAAGGAACCAACCGCATCGGCCAAGCGGGGCGAGAGGTAGAAATCTACGCGGGCCGGTTTAGCAAGGACCTGCGGCGAGTGGAGCGCTGGGTAAAAATAACCACCGATGCGGGACCGGATTTTTTCCCCGACCTCTGGATCGATCCCGCACAGCCGCCAGCGTTCGATCCCAACGATGTCGAGGCGCCGAGCGCCGCCACAGTGCGGGCGACTGGACCCGTTGTCGTCGATGCGCGGCTTTCTGCAGTCACATTGCCGCCGACTCTAGAATCCATCGCTCCCTACCGGCAGGCGCTCGTCGTCTACGCCTACGACGTCATGAAAGTCCACACCGGAGGCGATCCGGGCAAGCGTATCTTGGTGCAGCACTGGGCGCTCCGCAACGGCCGCACGGTGGCGCCGCTTACCCGCGTGGGCGATACGGTTCGTCTCACTCTGAATCCGTCGGATTCCCATCCCGAATTACAAGGGGAACGAGTCATCAAAGATATGACCGATACCGGGCGGCCGATGTACTACGCGCCGCCTGGCTAACCCACACAGTTCGACACCCTTGGCTGAAATAGTCAGCGTCTTTCGCAATTTTCACGCGCGCGGTGGATAGGATTGGCACAGACGACGGATTTTAAGAACCCCCGCGTATTGATCTCGCCCACCGAAACGGCTAACTCTTGCGAGATTCCTTGGAGACTCGTTATGCGTAAACTATTTTATTTCTTGGTTTTTCTTTGCGCCCTTTCCAGCACCGGCAGCGCCGGAGCCCAGGAACGTTTTTCGTTCTTCCAGGCGAGCACCCCGGAGGCGGTCGAGCGCTTGCTCAAGCTGGCCAATTTGCGCGACGACGACGTGGTCGTCGACCTGGGTTCGGGGAACGGGCTGATCGTGTTGATGGCGGCAAAACTGAATTCTAAGCTGCGTGGCTGGGGCGTCGACATCGATGCCAAGTTGGTCGCCGAATCGAACGGCGTCGCTGCGGCGCAAAAGGTTGACCAGCGCGTCAAGTTCTTTCACAAAAACGCCTTCGATGCCGACTTGCAGGACGCCACAGTAATCACCATGTGGCTGTTTCCCGAGCTAATGCGGCTGCTGCGGCCGATCATTCTCGAGCGCGCCCGCCCAGGAACGCGTGTGCTCACCAGCACCTGGGACCTTGGCAGTTGGCAGCCCGATGCAAAGGAAAGCGGCAATCCCGACGTCTTTCTCTGGGTTGTGCCGGCGCGCGTCGGCGGTTACTGGAATTGGGATCTCACGGTAGCCGGCCAGAAAGTCTCCTACGCCGCGGTGCTCGAGCAGCAGTTTCAGAACGCCGAAGGCGTCGTGCGCGCGGGCAGCAATCGCGAAGTGTTGAACGACGTCAAGCTCAACGGCGAGAACCTTTCGTTCAGCGTGGCTATAACGATCGAAGGCATCGGCCTGACGCGCCACGAGTTCACCGGCAAAGTGCGCGGTGAGCGCATCGAAGGCACGGTGCGCGTCGACTCGCCGGCCGGCACCCCGGTCACACTCCCCTGGCACGCGACGCGCACGACCAGGTCGGCGTACTTCGCGCCGACAGGAATGCCTTAAGCGACTCTCGCGTAACCCGATTAGCCCATGGTCGAAATCCTGTCGGGGCGGATTTTGTAGATCACCCGCACTTCGCCTGGTCCGCGAAACGGGTATTTGTCCTTGCCGAGATACTTTTTTGCCAACGCATCGATGTGCGCGTCGGCGCCATCTTCGGTGATCTCGACGATCTCCCCCTGCACCGCCAAATAGCGATAAGCATTGTCGGGATCTTGGATCGATAGCGCAACCTCTTTGTTGCGCCGCATGTTCTTGTCTTTGACTCGGCCCTTGGCTGAATTCACCCGAAAATACTCGCCGGCGAGGTCAAACCACACTGGCGTCACCTGCGGCCGGCCGTCGGCCATCAGCGTCGCCAGATGCGCATAGGATACTTTGTTGGTGATGTCTTTGAACTGATCCGGAATTTTTGCCGCCATAGAACCCTCCTCTCAGCTCTTACTATGAGGCTAGCAGAAATATTCGTAGAGTGTAGACAAATCATCAATCAAGAAATCCGGCTGGGCCGCGGCGACCGCTTCTCTTGCGCATAAGCCGTAGGTGACGCCGCAAGTAATGACGCCGGCGCGCCGGCCGGCCTCGACGTCGATCTCACCATCGCCGATCATGACGGCCCTTTGCGGCGCAATATGAAATCGCTCGACGGCGTGATTGATTAGCGCCGGATGGGGTTTCTTTTCGGCAACGCTGTCGCCGCCGAGAATCAAGTCGAATTCCTCGGCAATGCCCAAGCCGCGCACCACTTCGATGGTCAGGCGGTACATTTTGTTGCTCACCACGGCGCGTTTTTTATCGCGAAAATAATCGAGCACTTCGCGGGCATGCGGATACAGCGCCGTCGCGTCGAGCAGGTGATTCTGGTAGCGCTCGAGAAAAACGTCCATCACCTCCTTGAAATGCAGCGAGCGCTCCTCGGGCACCGCTTGCTGGAGCAGATGCTCGACGCCGCGGCCGACGTGGGAAATAACAACGGCATCCGGCAGCGCCGGCAGCTGAAAATGCGCGCGCGTGAAATTGACCGCGTCGGCCAGATCGCGCCCGGTGTTCGCCAGTGTGCCGTCGAGATCGAACATGACCAGATCCACCGAAGTTTTCATCGCTGTTAGACTTAAACTTGAAGTCCGGCGGTGTCAATGCGACAACGTAAACAGCCCGTCTATTGGAGGTGAATCATGAGTCGTCTGATCGCCGTAGGCCTGAGCGCCGTGATCAACTTTGCGCTCACTCTGGCCACGCTGTCCGCCAACGCTGCCGACAGAATCAACACAGCCTACATCTCCACCACGCCCGGCACCTCGACGGTCATTCAAGTCGCCAAAGACACCAAGATCTTCGACAAGCACGGCATCGACGCCACCGTGATTTTCATCTCAGGCAGCGTGCGCGGCATCCAAGCCATTCTCGCCGGCGAGATCCCCATCGGCGAAGGCGGTGGTCCAGGGTTAGCCAGCGCCAGGTTAGCGGGCGGCGACGTGGTCGCCATCGCCGGCAACGTCAATGTCCTGCCCTACTATCTAGTCTCCCATCCGAGCATCAAGCGCCACGAAGATTTGCGCGGCAAAATCGGCGGCAATCACATCGCCGGCACCACCGCCGAGTTCGCCATGAAAGTCGGCCTGAAAAGAATTGGCATCGATCCGGTGAAGGACGTCAGCATGCGCGTCATCGGCGGCGCCATCGAGCGCATGATCGCGCTGCAGAAGGGCATCGTGCAATTCACGGTCGTCACCGAAGCCGGCAAGGTGCAGGCGGAACAGCTTGGCTATCCGACCGTGCTCGACATGGTGGCACTGCAGATCCCGTTTCCGCAAAACGGCATCTACACGTCGACCAAGCTAATCCGCGAGAATCCCGACCTGGTGCGCCGTTACATGCGCGCCTACACGGAAGCGATCTGGTTCTACAAGCGCAACAAAGAGGAAACCCAGCGAATTATGCGCAAGTACTCGCGGGTCGAAGACCGCAGAATCTTGGACGAAGCATGGGAATGGCACGCCAAGTTCATGCCCGACCATCCCTACCCGCCGACCGAAGGTTATCAGTTAGTCCTGCAAGACATGGCGGAGAAAAATCCCAAAGCGGCGCAAGCCAACGTGCGGGACTATATCGATGTGCGGTTTGTCAAGGAACTCGAGGATGCTGGTTTTGTGAGAGGACTCCAACGACGATAAACCGGAGTCCCCTCGATACGGCCCTACGGGCTTACTCGGGGAGTCGGACATCAAAAAACCCGGTTATCCTGAGTCGCGCGCAGCGCGTATCGAAGGGGGGTTAAACCACGCGAAAAACTCTTCAGAGTTTTTCGCGCGCCACCTGCAGTACTTGCTTCATCGGCTCGACGTCGATGACCATCGACGACAGTTCCAACTTTTCCTGGCGCAAATTTTCCGGCACCACGTCGACCACTTCCGGTTCGAGCACGTGATAGACGGGAATCTTGAGCGCCACACCGGCCAACGGACCAGCGAAACTCGGATCGCCCTGGGTTACCGTCTCAGCGAACACTTCGACACCGTTGGCTTCGCCGTTGCCCAACACCACCGCTAAATTTTCCGGACCATACTGGTCCGCCAGGCGCTTGATGACTCCTTGGTTCTCGAAGTTCATCGCGCCTGCGGCGGTTCAAACAAAGCACTCGGTGGCCTGAAAGACGACTTCCATGCCGGCGCCTTCGAGGCACTCGGCGATCACCGGGCCCGGGACGCCGTCGCGCTCGCCTATTGCTATGACTTTTTTGCCTTTGATCATTCTTTCCTCCGTTAACGTTTAGCGAAAGCCTCGATCGAGGTGGAACCCTGTAGGAGCGAAGGCATCAGCGCAAATCTTTTGGTTTGTTGGTCGATGCTAGCATGAGGTTCGCTACCCTACCGCCCGTCGCATGGCAGGGCGACCGGCCGGTCGCCCCTACACGCCGGCTTTGACACCGTGCCCTGTTGCCTTCGCTCCAGAAGGGTTTCACCTCGATCGACCACCCCGACCGGACACTATCCTTGATTGCGCTCGACCAAAAACGAGCAGCCGTCGGAAAGCTGCGTCATGCGGCCGAGAAACAAACTGCCCTTGGCAATAAACAAAGTATTGCGAATTTCACCGGCGCGCAACGCATCCAGAGCGTGGCCAAGATACGAAACCGCCGACGGGATATGCCCCTGCGTCGGCGCGTAGCCGACCATGCCGCGCGTGCGGGCGAAATCTTCCATCTGTTCCTTCTTTATATGGCCACGCATCACCGCCAATGCCGCCAACGTCCGGTAATTGGTGCGCGGCACATCGCCGCTGCCCGACGGCACGGTGATCTCGGGATTGTGCAGCTCCACCGCGTAGCGATCGACATCGGTAAATTTCATTCCCAACTTTGCCAGCGGCTTTTCGGCGAGGAACTCCGCCATCGCCTGCGGCGAGCCGCCGGCGCGCACCGGATGAAACGCCGCCGAATCGAGGCGAATGCTCGGCGCGTCTTTTTTCGCCGCGCTGAGCATAACGGCAAAGCTGCCAAGCATATCTTCAAGAATCGGCATGTTGCCTTTCACGTGGGACTCGAACTTCATACCGAGCTTGGCGAGCGAGCCGCCGGCAACCACCGCGACGTTGCGGACCACGCCCGATTGAATCAAGCTCGCGCCGTGCACCATGGCGTACATCGGCCCGGCGCAAAACGCTTTAGTGTCGGAGCCCGAAGCGTTCTCGCAGCCGACTTTTTCCGCGATTGCTTTCGCAAGATTGCCGCCGCCGCGATTGTAGCGATCGCCGATCGCTTCTTCGGAGCAGCTGATCACATAGTCGACTGCACTGGGCTTCATGTTCAAAGAATCTAACAGGCCGCGCAGCGAATGCGCCGCCGTCGCCTTCGCCGCAAGATTCTCCAGCAAGACATCCGGCGCAAGATTAGCGTCTTCGGCAAAGTCGGTATCAAAAGCGCCGACCAGCCGCTCGCCGGCATAGAGCGGTATCGCGGTTTTCTCGCACAGCGCTTTGATTTCAGCGAGGGTTTTTGCTTGGACCGTCGCGCCGTTCGCATATTTAGCGCCGACTTCCTGAAACCACTGGTCCTCCAGTGTGACAAGCTTAAAATCGTCCGCGGCCGCCAGCAGCGCATAGAGTCGATCTTGGCTGACGATATCGCCAAATTTCCCCTGCGCCCGCGCCCCTTCAATCAATTTGCCGTACCAAGGTGTCGGCAGATCGGCCAACTGTTGCGGCGTGATGGCGCCGATGAAAACCTGATGCGGCGCATAGCACACCGCATCGGTAAACTTTCGCAACTGTTTGTTGATTTCACCCAGCCGCGCGCCGCTGGCGGCAATCTCACGCGACGGCTTAGAGCCGTAGCGCACCAAATCCGGCGCATGGGTCAGCGAGTAATAAACGCCGTCGATACTTATGTAAACCGGTGTTGCCGTAGTCACTTCGCTCAGGTCCTCCGCTCAACTTGCTCTAGCAGCGTGCGAAAAAAAGTGGCGCGTGCTTCGACGCACTCGGCACGAACGATCCTTTTCCTAACGATCTTCTTCCTTCCGTTCGTCCTGAGCCTGCCGAAGGACTCCGGGGGGTTTCGCAACGCCCGCTACGCTACCCTTTCTGAAAACGCGTGATGCTGCAAGAAGGCCTCGGCGTCGGCGGGCGCGAAAAACACCAAGCGGATTTCTTTGACTGAGGCATCGCTATCTATAAATTGTTCAATGGTGTGCGATGACACCTTGGCGGCCTCATGCTGGGGATAGCTATAGATGCCGGTTGATATAGCTGGAAATGCGACCGTGGCAAGCTTGTTCTCCACTGCCAAGCGCAGCGAATTGAAGTAGCACGCCGCCAAGAGATCGGCTTTATCCTGACCACCGTTGCCATAGACCGGCCCTACCGTATGAATCACATACTTCGCTGCCATCTTGCCGGCGGTCGTAATCACCGCCTGGCCGGTGGGCAAGCCGCCGGGATACTGCGTGCGGCGAATCTCCTTGCAGGCATCCAGAATCGCCGTTCCGCCGGCGCGATGAATCGCGCCGGCGACGCCGCCGCCGCCCATGAGCGATCCGTTGGCGGCGTTGACGATGGCGTCGGTGTTTTCCTGGGTGATGTCGCCGACCTTCACTAACACACGGCCCTGAAGAAAACTCTTGGCGGTACTCATAGAACGTCCTAGCCCATCGGCACGAAGTGGTCTTGCGCCCTTACACGCTCGATCCATGCTCGGATCTTTGGAAAGTCATCCAGC
Organism: Deltaproteobacteria bacterium; assembly: GCA_016874755.1. NCBI lineage: Bacteria > Pseudomonadati > Myxococcota > Myxococcia > Deltaproteobacteria bacterium. The sequence continues at coordinate 26,883 of VGTH01000039.1, forward strand.
GCAAACCCGCCCTCGTCGGCCAAATGCGTGTAGGCGAACAACGCGATATCGGCGATCGAATAATCACCAACCAAAAAATCGTTCTTAGTGAGCTGCTCTTCCATCACCTTCAACGCCGCCCAACCGCCGTCGCGCTTGGAAGCGAGCAATGCAGTCTTCTCCGGCGAGTCCGGTTTATGCTGCAGCCAGAACCGCGACGTCGCAATGAATGGCTCGTGGCTATACTGCTCGAAGAACATCCATTGAAAGACCAAGCCAAACTTCTGCCGATCGTCGGGAAGATATTTCGTGCCGCGCGCAAGATAGGCAAGGATCGCGTTGGACTCGGCAAGCACGAAGCCGTTGTCGTCGAGCACCGGCGTGCGGCCATTGGGATTGATCTGGAGAAATTCCGCCGTGCGGCTCTCGCCTTTCAAGATGTCGACTTCGACGATCTCGCAGGGGATTTTGAGGTGCGACAACAACAAGCGGGCTTTGTAAGAGTTGCCCGAATACGCGACGTTGTAGAGTTTCATGATCGAAAACAATCCGTCTTTAGACCTGCGGTTCCAAAATCTCCAGCCCGTCGTAACGGTCCATCAAATAAAGCTTGCCGTCTTTGTCGTGGAACACGTCATTGCTCATGACCACGCTCTGGTCTTTGCCAGGGTTGGGCACATAGTAACCAACCTCTTTGGGTTGGTAGGGATTGGAAAAATCCACGGCGCGCAGGCCGCCGGCGAACCAGGTGACGTACAACGTGTTGCCGTAGACTTGTTCAGCCGGCTGGTGTGCGCCGAAGCGCTCCGTGTGCGTCGACTTGCCGTCGAACGGGACGATAAAAGTTGCCACTGGCAGCGGCAGGTCTTCCTTCGTAATATCGACCACCCAGAGAAAAGCATTGTGGGTTTCGTTGAGCTTCTCGCCGACCTCTTCGTCGGTGACGATCAGCCAGTCGCGCTCCATGATTTTGTTCAGCATCGGCAAAGTCGTGTGTGTTGGACAAGGATACGGCGGGCTCCAATCGAGCATGCTTACCGTTCTTGGTTTTGACATGTTCGAGATATCAACGATCGCAAAGCCGCCGTGCCAGTAGCTAATATAGAGCCGGTCGCCCCTGCGGATCGGATGATGACAGCGCGTCGCTGTGCCGTGCCAGGTCGGCGTTTCGCCGCCGGCGACCCATTGACCGGGCATCCACCAACGCATCGCCTCTTCCGGCTTTTCCGGATTCTTCAAATCGAGCATCATCGCGATGTTGCCTTGGTAACCTTCCACCGTCGGCGAAATGTAAGCGTAGCGGCCGTCGAAGGTGAAACGGTGCACGCCTTTTCCCGGTGTTTTGTGAAAGTGAATCTCGCGCGGCTTCGACTTGTTCGAGATATCAAAAATTTTTAGCCCTGCCTCAGGCGGATTCTTCGACTTATACTGCTCATAGTTGATCAACATGATGTCGCCGTGCACACGCACTTTGTGCGAGTGGACGCCTTCGGAAATCGGGATGTGCGCCACGAGTTTGGGATTTTTCGGGTCTCTGACATCGATGATCGACGTGCCATGCGGCGGGTCCATGTGGCCGACGTAGGCGTAGCCGTTTTCGACGACCACCGAGCCGCCGCCCGGCAGGTCCATTCGGCCGATCATTTTGATGTTCTTGCTGATGCCCACCGGGGCAGTGCCATTGGTTGCCATGGTCTTCTCCTAGAGTGTTCAACACCGCGCCACGAAGTAACGAAGGGCACGAAGATTCTAGGCTAACCGCTTCTCCGAACTTCGTGCTCTTGGTGTCTTCGTGGTGAATAATTTCTTTGTTATTTTTGCGCCTTTTCGATCAGCTCAATCACCTGTTCCGTCGTGCGCACGCGCGACATGCGCGGAAACACCAACTCCATCAATGTGTCGTGCGCCCGCTGATCGTGCGATGTGCCGCAGGCGTCGCTAACAACGATCGTGTGATAGTCCAGATCGCGCGCCGAGTACAACGTCGACGTGACCCCGACGTCGGTCGAACCGCCGGAGACGACTAACGTGTCGATGCCGCGCGTGCGCAGGGCTAGGTCGAGATAGGTCTGAAAAAAAGCGCTCCAGCGGTACTTGACGATATAATAATCGTCGGGCTTCGGCCCCAAATCGGCGAGCACGTCCGAGCTCTTGTCGCCGGCGATCACATGCATTTTGGTCTTGGTCACTTCGCCATTGGGCCAGGGCGTCAGTGAATTATTCGTGTCGGTGAGCAGCAAAGCCGTCGTCGCGTTATCCGGGCGATGATTTCCCTTGGCGAAAAATACCGGCAGACCCGCGGCCCTGCCCGCCTTGCTGAGCCGCACGGCGTTCTGAATCCACGGCTTTAATACTCTTGGCTTGCCCGGCTCAGGCTCGGGCACATAGCCATTGAGAATATCGAAAAACAACAAGCAGCTTTTCTTCAACTCGAAATCTTTGACGTTCATGGGCGCTCCGTGCCTCGTAGGCAAATTAGATCGCCGCACTCTAGCGCGGCTTGAGCATACGTTCCAGCTCCGTGTAGAGACCGCGCTGGTCTAAAATCTGCGCATAGCGGTTGTCGATGAAATCATTCGGATTGGCATTGAGCGCGGCTGGTGTCGTGTCGCCCATCTGGCGCAGTACGGTCTGGATCATCGGCGCGGTGGTGTAGAGCTTTTTCTGCAAGAATTGAGTCGCATGCAGCTCATAGCCGGCGTCGACGATCGCTTTGTCTTCCAGGCGCGACACTTTCTGGATCACTCTGGTGCTGAACGGCTTGTCGCTCATCATGCGATAAACCGCTTTCGACATGGCGCCTAGAAAACTCAGCGTTTCTTTTTCGTGGTTTTTGAGAAAGGATTTCTTGGCGGCAAATCCCGCGTGGGAAAACGGCACACCGTAGTCTTTGATCGCCACCAGTTCTCGCAGGCCGAGCTTCTTGCCTTCGAGCATGCCCACATCGGTGGTGATACCGGCGTGGACCTTGTTGCCGTTCACCGCCAACACGGTCGCCATGCCGCCGACAGTCTGAATCATCGCCACGTCTTTATTGGGAACAAGCTTGTGCCGCTCGAGCACCAAGCGCGCCGCGAAATCCGTGTTCGAGCCGAAGCGGCCGAAGCCGATGGACTTGCCCTTTAGGTCGTCGACCTTGTGAATTTCCGGCCGCGAAATCAGATAGAAAATCAACGTCGGTATCGTCGTCGCGATCATCATGACGTCGGCGCCGCGCAGGTCGGCCGCCACCACCGGTGCCGGCCCGATCATGGCGTAGTCGATTTCATCGGACAAAAGCTATTGAATCGCAACGGAACTGTTTTGAATGAACAAGGTCTCAACGCGCAGACCGGCTTCGGTGAAATAGTTGGCTTCGTTGGCGATCCACAGCGGCGCCTGGGGCAGACCGAGGCTTACGTAGGCGACGCGCAGAGACCGACCGTGCGAGGCCAAAACTGAAAATGGCAAGTTAAAAATTAAAAAACTCAGAATGGTAGCAACGAGAAGGTTTTTCATGCAGACCTCCCGGTGAACGATATAGATGGGTTTATTTAATCTTTATGCCCTTTCGCTCCTTTTCTTCAACCACCTTCCAGCCACCGTTAACGTACCATTCGATCTGGCGAAACATACCGGCGAGGATTTTCACGTCCCGTTCCTCCAGGCCGCCGCGGCCGAAAATGCGCCGCAGCGCCAATAGCATATGCTCGGGATTGTCCGGGTTGAGAAAACCGATCTTCAACAGCGACGGCCGCAGAATATCAAACAGCCGCTCCACCGATTCGGCTTTGGCGAGTTTTAGCTGCGCGGAGGGCGCCGGCTCGGAAGCCGCCAAGAAAATTTCGTACATGCAGACGACCACCGCCTGGGCAACGTTAAGCGACTGGTAGTCGGGATGGGACGGAATGGTCAACAACAATTGGCAATGCTCGATGTCTTTATTGCTGAGTCCGTGATCTTCCGGACCGAAGACAACGGCAACTTTGCCGGTTTGCGCCGCCGCGGCGATCTTCGGCGCCACTTCGCGTGCCGTTTGGCTGTGGCTGCGATAGAGCCCAGGACGACAAGTCGTACCAACCACCAAGGTACAATCGGCGATCGCTTCGCGAATCGACGCATAGCTCTGGACTTCGCTCAGTATGTCGCGCCCGTGCACCGCCATGGCCCGCGCCCAGAAACTCTTAGTGCGCGCCGGCCCGACAACCGCGAGCTCGCGCGCGCCAAAGTTTTTCATCGCGCGCGCCACCGAGCCGATGTTGCCCGAGCCGCGCGGACGTACCATCACGATCTTGACGTTGCCTAACATATTCGAGAAGTAGAGAGGCAAGAGGCAATAGTAAGAACGCTGCCGAACTGCTGCGTGCTTATTGCCTGCGAAATCATTTGGCAAACGCACAGATGCGATTCTTTTGAATCACGCTGCGATTCTTCATATCGAATTCGGTCCGGTAGCCAAAGTCCTCATGCATGATCGACGACGGGTTGGTCACGTGCTCCGCGCCGAAGACATGGCCCAGCTCATGAATCAAAGCTAGTAGATCATGGGTCGGCTCGCCGCTAACACCCTGGTAACGAAAAACTTCGTGGGCCGTGGTTACCACATAGTTGCTGAGACCTTGTTGGCAGTTGCCGATGCGGTCGACTCGCGGTCGACCGCTTGGTAGATAACGGCTCACCCCTTCCGCTGTAAACGCTACGAGAAGATCATAGCTGCCGTCGTTTCTTGCGGCGGGAAACTCCTGACGCAGTTTCACCAGCAGATTGGCAGTCGAGGGAATGCGCTCGTCCGCAGGCCACGCCGTCGTGCTTTGTGTCACTAAGCGGATGTCGAACTCACGCTCGTAGTAGTCCGAGGCGGCTTCGATGATGCCGCGCACCTCGACGTCCCACCTCGGGTTGCGCGCGCGAAAACTGGGATCGGCAAGAGCTTTGACGCGAACCGTGCGTTGGGACGAAACGCTATCGACCAGTTGGCACGACGCGATAAACAGCGCGCTAAGGATGCAGCAAATTATCCGTCGGCGCATAGTCATCGGTCAGCATAGGCACGTCCCCCTCGTTGAGCGGACCATCGTAATAGGCAACCGCAAGATCTTGGATCGTCGCCGGGAAAAGGCCCCGATCGAGCGCCGCGGCGCGTTTGACAATCTCTCGGATATCGACGCGCTGCTTGTCTTTGGTCGCGACCAAGATCACGTTCTGCACGGTCTCCAAACTCACGTTGTCCGGACGACGCGCGGCAAAGACATAGACCTGCGGAAAGATCGGCCGCTTGGTTTTGATGATCGAGCGCGCGATCTTGCCCGAGCGGCCCGTGACGGCGCTAATCAAGTTCGCAACGATAATGCCGTTGGGCGCTAGCTTCTTGTGCGCCAGCTGGAAAAATTCCTTGGTCGCCAGATGAAAAGGCATCGCATCGGAGTAGTAGGCGTCCATCAGGATGATGTCGTATTGGTGCGGCGAGCGAGCCAAGAAGAGCCGGCCATCTTGGGCGTGGAGACGGAGATTTTTCGATTCCTTTACATTGAAATGTTCCTTGGCGATCTTGATCACTTCCGGGTCGATCTCGACCACATCCATTTCCAGATTGGGAAACTCCTTCTCCAGCTTTTTCGGGATCGAGCCGCCGCCCAGACCGATGATCAGCATCTTCTTGGCGTCGGGCCGAAAAGTGAAGCCCAGCGAAGTATAACGTGAGTAGACCAACCGCAACGCGGTCGGGTCTTTTAAGTTCATCGAGCTTTGCAGCGTCCGATCGAAATAGATATGGCGCGCGTCGCCGTCTTCTTCGACCCGGATGCGATGGTAGAAAGTATCTTTTTCCAAAATCGTTCTCAGTCTGGCCCACGCCGCCGTCGGCCACGACGCAGCGATCGAGCCGATCAACGACAGCGCCGTTACCGCCCGCCCCACAGCCATCGGCCGCAGCCGCGCCAACGGTAGCACAAGCAGCGACAAACAAACCAGGGTGATACCCAGGCCGTGAATGATATTGGTAACACCCGCCACCGGGATCAGATAAAAGGACGTCAACAAGGTGCCGCAAATGCTGCCAAAGGTCGACACCGCGTAGAGTGTACCCGCCGTGCTACCCACAGAGTTTAACGTCGTCGCCGCGAGCCGTATGACGTAGGGCGATATGGTACCGATGAATACCCCGGGCGGCAAGAAATAAATCGAGCAGGCGATCAGCGGGTTGAGTCGTATGCCGAAATCTTTGGCGGCGATCCATTCATTGACCGGCGTGTAGACGTAGGGCAGAAAATAAATCATGATGCCGGGTATCATCAGCAGCATCAGCAATCTGCCATACGAAGGCTCCCGCGCCGACAGCCAACCGCCCCAGTAATAACCGGCGCTGAGCGCCATCATCACCACGGAGATCAGGCTGCCCCAGACAAAAATCGAGCTGCCGAAATAGGGCGCGAGTACGCGGCTGCCGACGATTTCCAGCCCCATGAGCACCCCGCCGCTGATAAAAACGACCGTGTAGAGCAATAACGACACCATAGTTTATCTCTCCCAACCCCAGTTACTTTCTTCGTCGACGAGCGACGCCGGCTCGAGCAGCTCCTCCGAAATGCCTTCGATAAACTGCGAAGGCCGCGAAAGGATCATGCGCGAGCTGCGGTCGAAAACCCGCGTCGGATAACTGATGTATAAATTTTCCTTGGCCCGAGTGGCGGCCACGTAAAGCAGCCGCCTTTCTTCTTCGAGATCATCGGTGGAACTGATGTTGTACAGCGACGGGAAGCGCCCTTCGAGCGCCCAAATAATAAACACCGAGTGCCATTCCAACCCTTTGGCCGAGTGAATCGTCGAGAGAATCAACGGCCCTTCGTCGGGATCCACCGCCAGCACACCGGCAACGCTGTCGTTGGGCGGCTCCAACGCCATGTCGCTCAACAGGCGGTCTAGGTTGCGGTAGCGTTCGATGATGCCCTGAAAATGTTCCAGGTCCTTCATCCGCTTGGGGTGATCTTCGGGATGGTTGTGTTTGAGAATCGGCAAATAGTACTGCAAAAGATACTGCGCCTGCTCCACCGGCTGCTCCGCCTCGGCGGCCGCTTGAAATACTTGCGCGAGGGTTTTTAGTCCGTGCGCGACTTTGCCCTTGGCATCATAGGAGCGCAGCCGCTCGACGGGATGGCTGCCGCCCAACAGGTACTTGATAATCTTTTGGCTCGCCTGCGCGCCAACGCCTTCGATCAGCATCAGTACTCGGTTCCACGAAATCGAATCCTGCGGGTTGGCGAGAATGCGCAGGTGCGCGAGCAGGTCTTTGATATGCGTGGTTTCCATGAATTGAAACCCGCCGCGCTTGACGAACGGAATATTATTGCGCGTCAACTCGATTTCTAAATCGAAGGAATGAAAGCTCGACCGGAACAGCACCGCCATGTCCCATAGCGGCACGCCCTCTTCATGCAGCTCGAGAATTTTCTGGCAGACAAAACGCGACTGCATCTGCTCACTGTCGGCCTGCACGAGCAACGGCGTCTCGCCTGCACCCTTGCTGGTGAAAAGCTTTTTCTCGTATCGGTCCGCCGCGCGCGCGATGATTTCGTTGGTGAGATTGAGAATCGGCTGGGTGCTGCGATAGTTCTCTTCGAGCTTGATGATGCGCGTGCCGGGGAACGCCGTCGGAAAGTCCATGATATTGCGGAAGTCGGCGCCGCGGAAAGAATAGATGCTCTGGGCGTCGTCGCCGACCACCGCGACGTTATCGTGATCGGTGGCGAGCAAGCGCACGATGCGCGACTGCAGCGGATTGGTGTCCTGGTACTCATCGACCATGATGTAGCGGTAGATCTGCGACAAGCGGTGGCGCGCTTCTTCGTGGTTGGCGAGCAAATCTTTCAGCTTGGTCAAAAGATCGTCGTAGTCGACCAGGGTCTGCGCGGCTTTGTATTTGATGTACTGGCCGTGCAAACGAACCAGGTCGTCCAGCGACTCGTAAAGATGCGGATATTCTTCATCGACCAACTCTTCCACGGTGGTCTGCTTGTTGACCGCCATGCTGAAGATCTCCGATACGGTCTGCTTGCGCGGGAAACGTTTGTCCTTGGTGTTTAATCCCATTTGGTTACGCAACAGCGCAATGGCGTCCTCGCTATCGGCGCGGTCCATGATCGTAAACGACGGCAGCAAGTCAATGCGCCGGCCAAACTCGCGCAGCACCAGATTGGCAAACGAGTGAAACGTGCCGCCGGCCACCTGGCTGCAGCGATTGTCGATCAACAAACTGGCGCGCCGCAGCATTTCTTCCGCCGCCCGCCGCGTAAAGGTCAAAAGCAAAATCGCCCGCGGCTCGATGCCATGGTCGATCATGTAAGCGACCCGATGCACCAGCGTGCGGGTCTTGCCGGTGCCCGCGCCCGCAACGATCAAGAGCGGCCCGTCGAGGGTCGTCGCCGCTCGGTACTGGGCGTCGTTGAGTTCGGCTCGGTAATCGAGAGTGCTGGGTCGGACAGGGCTCGGCGCACTGTTTTTGAGTACGTATTGCTTGGCCAAAAGGAACTCCGTGTGCCGGTAAATTACCTATTTTCCCGTACCTGAGCAAGGGAATCGCGGCCAGCTCAATGGCGTGGCCGCAGGCGCAGTGGCATCGATGACCGCGCTCGCAGCGGCCGATTCACCTTGACTCTCCAAACCAATTCTTTTAGTTTAACAACTCTACCAAACACTGAGGAGTCGGCTAATTGGTAAGCCACCTGACTCTGGATCAGGCGATTGAAGGTTCGAGTCCTTCCTCCTCAGCCACGGTCCCATCGTCTAGCGGTTAGGACACCGGCCTCTCACGTCGGGAACACGGGTTCGAGTCCCGTTGGGACCATACAGAAATACCTTTTGCATTAGCTACTTTGCGCAATCGGGCGCTTTCTGCCTGACTATCTGCCTCACTTTTGGTGGCCACGCTTTCGATGTAGATGCCGTAGTGGCGTTCCAAAGTGGTGAGCGAAATGCCTGCTTCTTAAGCGACTTTCTTGATGTTCACGCCAGCCATTATGTCGAGGCTGATCGCCGTGTCCTTGCACGCATAGAAGCCGCGCGGTCGGATCGCGACATGACGATCTTCCGCGAATTGCTGCGCGAACAAATCGAAGCGGCGGCGCGCGGCGGTGAACTGCTTGCCATGGTGCGCGACCGGGCAGAGAATCAAGTGATCAACTTCGTCACCACCGAGTGGAAAGGCAGCGAGGATTGATCGACCGAGTGTTAGGTGTGCACATGATCGTCGATTGCGATAGTCACTTTATGCCGCTGGATGCTTTTCAGCATGTGCCGAAGAAGTTTTGCGACTTGGTGCCGCAGCTCAGGTTCGACAGCGAAGGTACTCTCACCGGCATCGACTTTCCCCGCGCGCCGCCACCCGTGCCAGGAACGACGCCGCTGCGGGCTCCGACGCGCACTGCACTGGCAATTGCGATATGGCGGCGCGGCTGGCGCAGTATCGGGAGATGGGGATTGACGCGCAGTTGACCCTACCGCAGTTCACTGGCTGGTGGTCGCCGCAACCAGAAAATGACGGATTATTCACCACAGAGTGGTTCAGGTTCTGGCGCACGCCTCCAGACGATTAAATCGCCCTCACCCCAACCCTCCCAGGGGACTGGGCGAGGGAGTTCTCCTCCCTAATTTGATTTTCTTCTCTTACCTTCGTGGACTTCGTGCCTTCGTGGTGAGTCCCTAATTCGCCGCCCTCTCGATCCGCAGGGCGAAGCCGTTTTTCTCCAAAAACACCTGACTGCAATCCTTGCGCTTCGACAGCTCGCCAATCAATCTAACCAAAGGCTGCGTCACCGTCAGATATTCTTTGGGACGGCCGGCGGCGAGCATGGCGTCGACGGCATCGCTGCCGGCGATGACGCGCAAGACCAATTCTTCATCGGATACATTCGCGCCAAATTTCTTCCGCACTTCGGCCAGTGTCAGTTCCGGCGGCGACCATTTCTCCCAGTCCTTCGCCCGCGGGCGGTTGAGAATCTTGTCTTTCACATTCGGGTCCATCACCTGGGGCCCCTCTTTGCCCCATTGACCCAGCGCGTATTGGATCGCTTGATCGGTCACTTCTTTGTAGCGCTCGCCCGTGATCACGTTGACCGCCGCTTGGCTGCCGACAAACTGCGCCAGTGGCGTCACCATGATCGGATAACCGAACTCAGCGCGCACCCGGGCGCACTCTTCCAAGGTTTCTTGAATCTTGTGCCCCATGCCCAACTTCGTGAGCTGATAATGCAGGTTGGAAATCATGCCGCCGGGCACTTGGTGCAGATACTGCGCGGCATCGTATTCCCGTTGAGCACCGAACGGGTGGCCTTCCCGCTTGGCGATGAAACGAAAGTGATCGCTCACCGGCTTCACGGCATCGAGGTTGATCAGCGGTTTGTAACCCAAGGCTTTGGCATTGGCGGCGACGTTGAAAATCGACGGCTGCCCGGAGCCGTTGGCCAACGGTGGAATGCCGGTGTGGACTTTCGTAACGCCCAGCTTCATCGCTTCCAGGTAATTAAACGGCGCCATGCCGTTGTTGCAGTGGGCGTGAAATTCCAAAGGAACGTTGCCGATATTTTTCTGAATCAGCGGAATCAAAGTCTGCGTCCGCTCGGGCGTCAACAAGCCCGCAACGTCTTTAAAGCAAATCCCCGCCGGCTTGATCGCCGCCGCCTGGCGTGCCCTTGAGGCGAAGTATTCGTCGGTGTGGCGCGGTGAAACCGAATAGATGATATTGACGATCACTTCCATGCCGAGGTTCTGCAGCGAAGCAATCTCCACCGCCGCGGCATCGTAGTCGTTCCACGGATCGGACGAGCGCGTCAGCGTGATGCCGTGACTGACAACCCGCTCGATCATCAACAAGCGCACTGAACGCGGGATTTTCTCAAAGCCCGAGGCAAGCCCGCCATGATAACGCAGCCGAGTTTTGCGAAATTTCTTGGCTCCCTCGCCCATCCAGGTCCAAGGGTTTTCTTTGTGCTCCTTGACGTACTTGATGTAGCCGGCAAAGCCGAAGAACTCCATGGATTCAAAACCGCACTGGTCCATCTGCTCGGCGATCGCCAGCATCGCGCCCGTGCGCATGCCCAACGCCCACAGACTCAGCGAACCGTCGCGCACGGTCGTATCGACAAATTTGATTTCGTTCATGCTGTGACTCTCCTGTTCTCGGATGGTTACCATAGGTCGAGCTTGCTAGTCGAGAGCGCAGACGCATCGGATTCGGATTTGCCTCGCGCAGAGGCGCAGAGCACGCAGAGGAAAAGTTTTTCCGAAACGTTGCGCCCTTTGCGCCTTTGCGCGAGATAATTTACTTGTAAATCTATGGCTCAACTGAAATTCGCCACCTGGAACGTCAACGGCATCCGTGCCCGCGAAAAAGATGTCGCCGCGTGGCTCGAACAGGAACAACCCGACGTCATCTGCTTGCAGGAACTAAAGTCGACCACCGCTCAGATTCCCGAAGCGCTCTGCAATTTACAGGGATATGACTGTTACTGGCATGGCGAGCGCGCCTACTCCGGCGTCGGGTTGCACATTCGCCGCGAGGCCTTCTCACAACCGGCGCGCTTTTATCACCCCGACTTTGATTTCGAAACGCGCATTGTCGTCGCGCAGATCACCGACCTGCATTGCATTTCGGTCTATGTTCCCAACGGAGGTAAAGAATTTGCCGCGAAGATGGATTTTCTCCATGCGCTGAAAGGCTTCATTGCCGGGGTGCATAGTGCTGGTTCTCGGGTGATTCTCGGCGGCGACCTAAATATTGCACGCACGCCGATGGATGTGCACCCCAAAGAGCGCAACGAAAAGAAAGTCGGCCAACTTCCCGAAGAACGAGAATTGTTCGAAGACATTCTAAAGCAAGGCTTGGTCGACGTCGGCCGGGCCCTCGATCCTAATAACGAAAATCTCTTCACCTGGTGGGCGCCGTGGCGGCAACTGCGCCAGCGTAACATCGGCTGGCGAATAGACTACGTGCTTGCCAGCGAATCGTTGGCCGCCAACGCCGTGCAATGCGCGGCCCACCGGGAGATCGGCACCAGCGATCATGGTCCAGTAGTAGCGACTTTCACCCTCGACTGATCGCTTCTGGTTGCCGCAACCCGGCGGCAGATCTCCGCGATCCGCTCGATATCGACCAGGTCCACTTCGGGGCCACAGGGCAATTCCACGAGATCGGACCACAGTCGCTCGGTGTTGGGCAGCCAGTCCCAAACGCATTGCGGAAAAGCTTCGAGCAGGTGTATCGGCACGAAACTGCCTTGCACTTCGTAGCCCGCGGCCTTGAGCTCGGCAATCACTCTTGCCGCCGCGTCGTCCTTAAAATGCGCCGGCACAATGCGCACAACTTGCGTCAAACACGCTGAGCCCGCAGCGTGCGGGATCAGCTCGATGCTGTTGGCTTTACTTAAAAGCAGCCGGTAGAGCTCAACCCGCTCGCGCCGCGCCGCGATATTTTCTTCCAGTGTGCGCAGCAAACTGAGGGCCACGGCAGCGTTCAGATTCGTGAACTTTTCTTGGCGATAGGGTGCCGGCGCTTCATCCGGATTCGCTACCCGCCGCAAGTGAGGTTCGGCGCGCAACGTCCAGCGCCGCCAACGGCGCCAGACAAGGACCTGCGCAAGCTGTGAAACGATTGCCGACCATCGCGGTGTCGCAAGGTCGATCCCAGATTTTTCCCGGGAGCTGGTGTCGCGCGCCAGCAAGACGCCGCCGCCCAGCCCAGCGCAAACTTTCTCTGGGCCAAAGCTCACAATGCCGCAATCGCCCAAACTGCCGACCGGCTTGCCATCGACGACGGCGCCCAATGCTTGCGCCGCATCGTCGACTACACGCACACCCTTCGCTCGCGCAAGTTCGACAATCGCGCCGATCGCCGCCGCCGGGTTGCCGAAGAGGTGCGGTACAACGATGGCTCTAGTCTTGCCGGTCAGCGCCGCGTTGACGGCATGAGCGGTTAGATTTAGCTCATTGCCAACATCGGCCAACACCGGCACCGCACCGACTGCCAGAATGGGCGGCACGACCGCACTGCAACAGAACGATGGAATAACGACTTCATCGCCCGCGTGTATGTCGCATTGGCGCAGCGCCAACTCCAACGCAAGACTGCCCGAACCACAGAGCAACGCTCGGCCAACGCTAAAAAATTCACCAATTCTCGTCGCCAATAGCGCGAGATCGGGTCCATTGCGCACCCGCAGCAACAACAAACAGCGCACGATGCTGCGAAAGGTCGCGCGGTTCCAAAATGGCACGCCGAGAGGAACAATCGGAAAGAAGTAGCGAGGGCGATCGTTCAAGAGAGGGAGGCTCGATCGTTATTGTGATTAAACGGGGCGCTCCATCGCGCCCCGACAGTTCCAAGTTCTGCGCGCTCAGCGCCGCTGCGCGAGACATTCCGACAGTTTTGATTTTGCGTCTCTTGCTTTTTTGCGGCCATTCCTATTTGGCACCGTTGTGCAGTGCGAGATTACTATATGACGCGCTCGTCTCAGCAAATCCACCGTTGGCGTTAGCCGCCTGAATGCGCCGCCACTCGTCGTGATAGCCCGCGGTATGGCCGCGGAAATGTGGAATGACGTAGCGGGCAAACAGTTCGTAGGACCGGCGCATCTTGTCGGTGCCGACCCACTCGTGCGTGGTCAGCATCAAGCCGCCGAAGCCGCCGACTTCTGCCTGCATCCGTTCGATATGCGCAATCGCATCGTCGGGCGTGCCGATGATCCAATCGCGCCGGTCGGCCCCGGAGCGCGCGGTGATTTCGCTCATAGGTTGGCCAGGATACGATTCGTACGGCGCCTTAAGTCCGATCGCCGCGAAATATTGCATGTCGCGCGCGATCGCCGCCTCGACATCGCGCCAGGCCTCCTCCTTGCTGTCGGCAAGATACACGCAAGTGGCGATGCGCCAGTTGTCGCGCGAGGTCGGCCGGCCATGCTTGGCGGCGATCGCTTCGACCTTGTTCCACTGCTCGGCTTTGGTTTGGTTGTTGCGGACGTTTTTTCCGGCGGGCGAGAGAAAGAGCATGCCGTGCTTGCCGGCCAATTCCAGGCTGACTGGATTCCCCGACGACGCAATCGCCAGTGGCAGCCGCGGCTGCTGGTACGAAGGGAGCTGCAGGCGCATCTGTTTGATCTTCCAGAATTCACCGTCGTAGTCGATGGGACTGTCGGATTCCAGCAGCTTCACGATAATTTCCACCGACTCGGCCATCATCGGATAGAGTTTAGAAGTCGGTAGACCGAAAAGAACTTTGTCGGTCACGAGCGCGCACGGCCCCACCCCCAAAATCGCCCGCCCGCGCGTCAAGTGATCGAGAAACGCCATGCGTTCGGCGACCTGAAACGGATGATGAAACGGCACACTGATCACCGAAGTCCCAAGCCGAATCCGGTGCGCCCGGGCCGAGGCTTTGGCTAGCGCCATCTCCGGCGCCGGCATGGTCTCCCAGCCACCCGAGTGATGCTCACCGATAAAAAATTCATCGAAGCCCAACTCATCGGCATACTCAATTAGGCCGATATCCCGGTCAAACGCCAAGGATGGATTCTCCGTAGGGTGGTGCAAAGGCATCATGAAAACCGAAAATTTCATAAGACCTCCTGGATTCATCATTCTCTACTGCGGAAGCGGGATCGGGAGCAAGAGGAAACTGCGACGCGCGTGTATAAAGTTAGCGCATTGGCACAACGAAAGACTGCGCTGAAAGATTCCCCGCCCGGGCATCCTGCAGCGTCACTTCCCGTAGTGCCGCGTCAATCGACGACACCGAGGCCGTCAACGAAGGCTCGAACCCCGCGGCGAAAACGTCGTAACATTTGGCCAGAACCGCGGGATGTTTTTGCATGACCGGAAGCTGGCGGGAGATTTCTTCACAAGCCTTCCCCCTCTCACGCCGGTAGTAGGCAATGCTCTCCACGTACACAGCCGCGACTTTCTTTACCAACTCACCGTGCTGCGCGAGAAATCTCCGCGTGGTCACCAGTGGCACCCAGTGACAATCGAGATCGTGGCTATCAGCCACGATCTTGAAACCCTGCGCTTCGGCGAAAAAGGCCTTTTCAGGCGGCAGCAGCGCGGCGACGATGTCGCTCTTTTGCAGCGCTTCGAAGGTACGATCGTTAACACCTCCGTCAACCAGCGTGAGATCGCGCTGCCCATCGATCCCCCAGCGGCGCAGGAGCGCCAACATGACCATGCCCGCCATGCGGCGCGGCTGGTTAATGCCGATCTTTTTGCCTTTCAGATCGGCGATGGTTCGTATGCTTGAAGTGGCCGCGAGAAAAAATGCCGGCCGATTGAGCACGCCGCCAACGATGACGAGATCGTTGTCTTCGAGCAGAGAAAAAATCAGCGACGGCGCGTTGGGCGTGCCGATCGGCGTTTCACCGGAAACAATATCAGTGACAACTTTTTCTTCATCGAGTTGATTGACGATCTCGACGGCCAGGCCGGCTTGTTCGAAGAGGCCGGCGGCCTGGCCGATGTAAGGCAAGAAGCGCCCGATGCTGGAGGTGCCGATGCCAATCTTGATCTTATCCATGTTCAAATACGTCACGCGAAAAAATCGTGCGCCTTGATCCCGGTGGCGTCCGCCAGCCGGTCGTTAAAGTTGTAGAGGCAAATCACATAGACAATGTCGAGGATATCGCGGTCGGTGAAGCCATGGGAACGCAGCTTCACAACATCCGCTTCACCGACGCTCGATGGTGCATTGGTTAGCTTTACCGCATAGTCGAGCATCGCCCGCTCCGCCGCAGGCAAATCGACCTTGGTGTAGTCCTGCTTCAGTGCTTCGACAAACGGATCGTCGTGGGTTTCGGTACGGAGAGCCTCTCCGTGCGCCGCGGTTCAATAGCTGCAATGATTCGTCGTCGAGACGACCGTGGCGATCATCTCGCGCTGGCGCCGCGTCAAGCCCGATGGTCCGTGCATGATCGCCGCGCCAAGGTCGCTCCAAGCCGCCAGCGCGTCGGGATGGAGGCTCTGCACCTGGCGCACCATGGCGACTTTTCCCTTGGCGGCCGAAGGGCCGCCGGCCACACTGTAGACTTCTGTGAGCTTGCCAGCGGCCTCGGCGGGCGGGATCGTTTTGATGTAAGGCATCGTCTACTCCTTGGCAAAGGATCTCGTGGATTGTTTTTCGGCCAAAACATGACGCACGGCTTCGACGATCTCGTATCGATAAGCCGTTCGCTCCGGATTAGCTCGCAACTTGTCGGCCGCCCTTTCTGCCTCTGGCTGAGAATAGAACAGTCCGAGCGTGCTCACCGTGCCGTCCGGCGCGATTTCGTTGACGTAGAGTTTTTCCATACTGTTCTTAGGTATCCAAATTCCCGGTGCGCACGGCGCACCCTGCGATTAGGATTCGGTTTTGCGCTTTTTGCGTCTTTTGCTGCTATTCTTGCTAATAGGTCTTCGGCGTCTTATAGCCGACTTTTCTGCGCTCTTTCATGAATGACCGATACGTCTCGGGATTCGATTTCACGTTATACGGACAGACGTCGACGCACAGATGGCAGTACTCGTCGCGCAGGCGCGAGTAGGGATAACATTTCTCCAAATCAATCAACCAGCGCTTGATCCCGTGGGTCATGACGTAATCTTGCGGGATCGCATCGCCCGGGCAGTTGCGCTGGCAGACGTTGCAGTTCATGCAGAAGTCTTGCACGCCAAACGCGCGTGGCTGGTCTTCGACCATGGGCAAATCCGTCGTGACGAAGCCCGGACGAAAGCTGGCACCATATTTTTCGTTGATCAAGCTACCATGGCGGCCCAGCTCGCCGAAGCCAACCTGGTAAAAAATTGGAATCGCTTGCACCTCGCTGGCGCCATTGTGATGGGCGATGGCGGGATAACCGAGGTCGCGTATGTGCGCAGCCAGCGCGGTAGCGATCTCCGTGCATTTCGCATAGGTCCGCATCGCTTCCTCTTCCACCGCGTCCGGTCCCTGCATGACTTTCTCATAGTCTTCCGCAACGCAGCAGGCGATCACGAACTCGTGCGACAGTTCAGCGCCAAGATCGATCATCTGCGGCTGCAAGCGGCAGACGCCCACCAAGTTGGCGCCCAACTCCGTTGCTTTAGCCTTAATCTGCGCAGTTATTGCCGCAGGATCGTCGACTGGCGCGCGCTTCGCATTGACCAAACCGTCGCGAAAAGGCGCAAGCTCCACCCACCTTCGGCGATAAGCTTGAATCACCGGCTTTACCGCCGCGTAGTGGCGTGACTCCGTTGCACCGGTGGCGTGCACCATTTCCGCCAAGACCGGATCAGCCATGCCCTGTTCGCGTCTTGGGGTTATACCACGCATGTACTTATCCTTTCAGAGACGCCCAGGCCGTTGAGAAAAAATCTCCCCATGTCCTCTCTCACACGGTTCGTACTTTAAGCCAGATTCTTTACTTGAGAGTTAAAACGGGTACCGGTTTTCCGCTTTCATAATTGTTTCAGTGTTTCGACGTGCTGCCGGGCGTCGTCACGGTGATATGCGACAGCTGCGTCGTTTCCGATGCGCCGTGCCAGTGGCGCTCGCCGGCTTTGATATGGACGATGTCACCGACAGCGATCTCGCGCCGTTCCGTTTCCGTCGCGGCGAACCCTTTGCCCGCCGTCACGACGAGAATCTGATCACAGTCGTGCACATGCCAGCCGGTGGTGCAGCCGACACCGAAATTGACCACGTTGCAGCGAAAATCATTGGACTGGCCGTCGCCAATGACCGCCTGCCGGCTACGGCTCACCGGCCCGCCCTTCCAACCGTCGATCGGCGTCGCGGTATCCATCGGTTTTTGTTGTAGCTCGCTGATTCTTAGCACACGCATGTTCGCCTCCTATTTCGGCCACAACTACACCCGGCGCAGCCAAAGGGTCAAGCGCGTTTTGCCGATCGGCCCGATACGCGGCCCGCGGACGAGCCTTCTTGCTACACCCCTGAGCAAGAAGTTTACAGTTGGCTGCCGGCTGCCCGTCGTGCAACTGGCTTTCGGGCTCTTTGTTTGGCTATTGCCAGCTCGGACCAGCCATACAGGCTGGCACTTCGGTTGCCTATCCAATTGTTAGGGTCTGGGAGCGTCCGCAGCCAAACGAAAGGAGCGCGTGATGTACAAGTATTGGGCTTCCCTTCTTCCTGTCGGTTTTTTCGTCATGAACCTGAGCTTCGCCGCCAGCGCCCTCGCGGAGGAATACGCCGAAACCCAACGCAGCGAAACCGCGATTTGCCGAGCGCGCTCGCGCAGCCAGATTTTCGCTCGCACCGAGTTGTTTTTTGGTCGCGCCAAGCCGGACGGAACGACGATATCCGATGGCGAGTTTTACCAATTTCTCGACGAAGTGATCACCCCGCGCTTCCCGCACGGACTTACCGCAGTGGCTGCCAGCGGGCAGTTTCGCGGCGCCAACGGCAGCGTCACGCGCGAGGGCGCGGTGTTCGTAATCCTGCTCTACCCGGTTGCCGAGACCGACAGCGACGCGCGCATCGAAGAGATCCGCACTACTTACCGTTCCCGGTTTAAGCAAGAATCGGTGCTGCGCATCGACGACCAGTCCTGCGTGTCGTTTTAGGGTGACAGTTGGTGAATCCGTCGAGACGGCCGAAAAATCCTCTCGGAGTCCTTCGACAGGCTCAGGACGAACGGAATCGGAGTTAGAATCTTGCGGAAGATCTCCGTTTAGCCGAAGAGCCTCGCATGACGAGTTCTTGCACCGGATGTCTATCCTCGATCCGTTCGCCCTCAGCCCAGTCGAAGGGCTCCGATGAACCCAGCAGCCGGCTATCGCGCGGGAATCATTGACACCTGGACCTCGAGACGGCTATTAGGTGTCTGCGATGTTTAAAATCACAAATCTTTGCGTAGCCTTCATCGTTGCCGCGTTCGCGCTCGCGCCCGCCGATGCCGTTGCGGAAAGAATCCGCATGTCGGTCTCGGGCAGCTACAACATGATTTTCCTCGCCGCTGGTGTGGCACATCACAAGGGGTTCTTCAAAGACGAAGGGCTCGAAGCCGATATCGTCGTGATGACCGCTCCTGCGTCACTCGCGGCGCTCAGCAATGGCGACATCGATTACACGCTGATCACCGGCTCGGTCATCCGCGGCGCCATCCGCGGCTTGCCGATGCGCATCGCCGCCGGCTTGATGACCAGCTCGGCGCATGTTTTTCTGGCGCGTCCTGAAATCAAGACGATCAAGGATCTCACCGGGAAACGCGTCGGGCTCGCCGGTTTCGGCGATGCAACCCATGTGCTGGCCCGCATGATTCTCGCAAAACAGGGAATCGATGCCGACAAAGACGTGCAGTTCATCGGCCTCGGCTCGGACTCGGGCCGCTTCAACGCGCTGCAACAAAATCTCGCCGACATGGTCGTCACCTCGCCGCCCTGGGACTTTGAAGGCAAGAAGCTCGGCTATAACATCCTGGCGCGCGCCTATGAGCATGTGAACTATCCGCTCGCGGGTCTCGGCGTCAATCTCAAAGCGCTGCAAAACAACCGCGCCCAGGTAAAGCGCGTGATCAAATCGCTGGTGCGCGCCAACCGCTTCATGCGCGACAATCGTGAAGAGTCGGTGAAAATTCTCGTCGCCTGGGGCAAGGGCAAGCCCGAACACGCCTACGCGTCCTACGACTCCACTGTGAAAGTCATCAGCCCCGACGGCGCCATCCCGGACGACGGGCTCAAATTGCTCATAGATCAGGCCAAGCGCGACTTGAAAGTGACGAAAGACATTCCGCTAAATGAAATCGTCGACTTCGGGCCGCTTAGAGAAGTGCAAAGAGAGCTCGGCTTGCGGTAGTTTTCCGCACGAAGGCGTCTAGCGTGTCACAACAACAATCACGTTTATTACTGAGACACTACACTAGTAGTTTGTAGACCCCAAATGCTGTCTCCGCTCCGCGTTCTCTCGCTCATCCCGCCGATGACGCAGCTCAATACGCCCTATCCGTCGACGGCGTATCTTACGGGGTTTCTACGGTCGCGGGGGATCAATGCCGTACAAGACGATCTGGCCCTCAAGCTGGTGTTGAGACTTTTCTCGATGGACGGACTATCCTCAATCCGCCACTGCATCGAAGCCATCGCCAAATCTAAGCGCTCTCCGATTGCAACCCGATTTTTGCGCGAGTTCGATCGCTACGTCACGACTATCGCGCCCACAATTGCATTCTTACAAAACCGCGATCCAACGCTTGCCTTTCGCATCTGCGGCCGGCAGTTCTTGCCGGAAGGACAACGCTTCACACCGCTCGACACCGATGGCGACTCGCGCGAAGACGACCCGTTGGCGTGGGCTTTTGGCAGCCTCGGCGCGCAGGATCGCGCGCGCCATTTGGCGACGCTCTATCTCGATGACATTGCCGACGTATTGCGTGATGCCATCGACCCGCGCTTTGAGTTTGTCCGCTACGCGGAATCGCTCGCCCAAAGCCAACCGACGTTTGAGCCGCTGGCGCAGGCCCTTGCAGCGCCACTTAACCTGGTCGACCAAACGCTGCGCGATCTGACTCTAAAGTCGCTGCAAAGGCACACACCCAAGGTCGTTTTGCTCTCTGTTCCTTTCCCCGGCTCGGTTTACGGCGCCTTCCGTATCGCGCAAGCAATCAAGGCGCACGCTGCGACGATCACAACCGTGCTCGGCGGCGGCTTTGTCAACACCGAGTTGCGCGAGTTGGGCGAGCCTCGGGTGTTTGATTATTTCGATTATGTCACTTTGGATGATGGCGAACGGCCGTTGCTCGCATTGCTGGAGCACTTAAACCGGCAGCGCCCCGAAGAGAAACTCGTGCGAACCTTTCTGCGTTCCGTCAATGACAAAGTTTGTTACATCGACCATAGTGAACCGGAAGTCCCTCTCGCCAAAACCGGCACACCGACGTGGGACGGGCTCCCGCTAGACAGCTACTTGTCGCTGCTCGACATGCTCAACCCGATGCACCGGCTATGGTCGGATGGGCGCTGGAACAAGCTTACGATCGCCCATGGCTGCTACTGGAAAAAGTGCAGCTTCTGCGATGTCGGTCTCGACTACATCTCGCGCTTCGACGCGGCTAATGCTTCGGTTCTTGTCGACCGCATCGAAGCGATCATCGGCGAGACCCAACAGACGGGGTTTCATTTTGTCGACGAGGCGGCGCCGCCGAAGTCTCTGAAGGCGCTGGCCGCAGAGATCAAGAAGCGCAAAGTGGCGATCTCCTGGTGGGGCAACATTCGCTTCGAAAAATCTTTTACGCCAGAGCTGTGCCAAGAGCTCGCCGATAGCGGCTGCATCGCCGTATCCGGAGGGCTCGAAGTCGCCTCCGATCGTTTGCTCAAGTTAATGAAGAAGGGCGTAACTGTAGAGCAAGTCGCGCGTGTGACGCACGCTTTTTCCGACGCCGGGATTTTGGTGCACGCTTACTTGATGTATGGGTTTCCGACCCAGACCGTCCAAGACACAGTCGATGCGCTGGAGTATGTGCGGCAGCTCTTCGCGGTGGGTTGTATCCAATCCGGCTTCTTTCACCGCTTTGTCTGCACCGTGCATTCGCCGGTGGGACAGAACCCTGGAGCCTATGGCGTCGAGCTCATGCCCCTACCGAAAGTGACTTTCGCGCAAAACGACGTGGGTTTCATCGATCCCACCGGCGTCGATCACGACGAGCTTGGTAGCTCTTTAAACAAAGCGCTCTACAATTACATGCATGGCATCGGCATCGACACCGACGCGCGCGAATGGTTCGCCGGACGTGTCCCAAAAACAAAAGTGCCCGGCGATTTCATCGCCCGGGCACTTTCCAAAACGCCTTACCCCTAACGTCTCACGCCATACGAGGCTTCTTAGTTGACCCAGCCTCGCTCCGACACTTCGACGCGATTGCCCTCTGGGTCGGTGAACTGAAGCTGTCCCGCACCGGCTTCGCTCACGGCGACGCCGCCTTCCTGCAAGCGTTTCTTCAATCCAGCAAGGTCGCCGACTTGGATGCCGAAATATTGCACACCGTTTTTCGGCCGCACTTGAGACTTGGTTAGCACGATTGCGCAGATCCCATCGCTTAGCCGAATATCGCCGTCCTTGCGGTCGACAACTTTGAGGTCGAACTGTTTTTGGTAAAACTCGCAGGTTTCGTCAGGGTTAGGCACTTGCACGACCAGCAAGCGCACGCCGGGGAGTTTGGTCTCTTCGCGGCCGAGATAGCCGCGCGCCGACAGATCGAAATTGTTGCCCCACGGATCGATCACTCGCATCTCCGCCGGCCGCGCCCCTTCCGGGCCGCCGACACCGGCCGAGGTTTGCGGACTGGCGCCGCGATTGAGACTAGCGGGCAACTTGGCAACCGCTTGGTTCAAATCATCGACCAGAAAACCGTAATGGTGGATCCCCGACTCGCGGACAATTTCCGCGCCGTCGGCTCGGTGCGTGCCGACCACCGCGCCGGCTTCATCGCCGCGGCTCTGGAGAAAAGCCAGATTGAAACGCGGGTCGATCACCATGCGCGAGCCGCTGGGGAAGACCTTGCATTCTTCGAAGCCAAAATATTTTTGGTAGAAGTCACTGAGGATTTTGGGCTGCTTCGAGATAAACGCGATATGTCTCAACTGGGCCATGATTCACCTCCGTTTAGTATCGGGTTCTTTATAATGCGGCGGCACATAAAGCGCAAAGGCCAGCGATCGAGCGAGCGCTACCACTCAGGCGCCGAAAAGCGCTATAGAAGAGAAAAACAATCATTCCATTTAGAAGGGAACCGACCATGAGAATCATGTTTTTGAACAAAGCGCCGAAAGCAGTTTACGACGTGACCGCGATCGAAACGCAGCTCAACAGCTACGCCTCGCCTGGCACTCGGGTCGAAGTCTGCTTTCCCGACAACTTCGAAGGCTCGCGCGTCGAAGACGTCCTGGGCGACCAGAAGATGCTCAACGGCCTCGATCACCTGATGGAGACTCCGGCTATCATTCGCAAGATCGTCTGGGCATCGGAGAACGGCTACGATGCCGTGATCCAGAGCAACACCTTCGACCCCGGCGTCGATGGCGGCCGACTTTGCGTTTCGATGCCTGTCATCGGTCCGTTTCGCACGACCATTCACATGGTCGCCAACCTGGTCGATCGCATCGGCATCACCGTGCCGCTGCCGTCGCACATCCCTTACACCTGGCGGCTCCTCCGCACCATGGGCATGGACGGTTTTGTCACGGGCATCAAGACGCTCTCCACCTATGGTTCCGACCTGAAACA
>VGTH01000040.1 GCA_016874755.1 Deltaproteobacteria bacterium
TCGAAGTGAAACTCTTCCGGAGCGAAGGCAACAGATATCCGCTTCGACGCCGCCTCGTAGGGGCGACCGGCGGTCGCCCTGCTCTGCGAATCGCAGTGGAAAGGTCGAAGAAATGCCCAGCATCGGCGAATCAAACCGAACGATTTGCGCTGATGCCTGCGCTCCTCCAGAGTTCCACTTCGATCGACACAGTGTCATGGGTTTTCCCGGTCGCATGAATAATTCGGGCTAGGGTGACTAAACTATCGTCGATTTCGCCGATCTTCCGCGAAAATTGGCGCGTTAATAAATGAGAGTATAGAACGTCTAAGAAATGGGGCGCGCACCGCAGATTATGAAACGTATCCTACTAACAATCGCCGTGGTTATCCTGGCGCTTGGCATGGCCGCACAAAATATTGCCGATGCCAGCGGCGTGCGCGGTCGGCGTGAGACGCCGGCGGTTGGGGCTTCGCCGGCGCCGCGCGCGGCTCATGGGCGCAGGCCGGTGGTTCGAACTTATGTTTACCCGCCCCACTACTATTACGCGCCTTACGGTTATTACCCTTACCATCCACCGGCTTTCGTGGTGTCGCCCTACGGCTCCTACTATTACCCACCGACAGTTGTCGTCACCCAGCCCTACTTTTGTGTGCTGCACCAAGCCGGTTGGGTGAGCCGTGCTGGATTTCTCGATCATGTCGCCGGCACGCACAAACTGCCGCTGGAATCGGCCGCTTCCTTTTGTCCGGACGGCGTCGATAGCTGCTTGTTCCCGGCCTATTGACTGTTTGCCCGCGTCGCTGTCTGTCTTTCTCACGTCCGGTCATTTCGCTATATTCACTTCATGTCACTTAGCCAAGCCCGGCGCCGCGTGTCATGACGACGTTGGCGGAGAAACTTGCGGGGATCATCGATCCGGCGCGGATCGTCACCGATCTGGAGCGCCTCGATGAGCTATCGTGGGATGCGCTCTCTGAGGCGCGCATCGACCCGCGCCATCGGCCGTCGACAGGTTTGCCGATCTGTGCGGTGCTGCCGCAGTCGACCGAAGAGGTGCAGCAGCTGGTCCGTTTTGCGAATAGTCAGAAGATTGCGATCTTACCCTACGGCGGCGGTTCGGGATTGATGGGCGGCGCGCTGTCGATCGGTGCATGCCTTTTGCTCGACCTACGCAGCATGAACCGGATTCTGGACATTGACACAGCATCGCGCTCGGCGCGGATGCAAGCCGGGGTGGTGTTGGAGAGTTTGGATCATGGGCTAAGCGAAAAAGGCTTCATTCTGGGCCATGACCCGTGGACGGTGCCGGTGGCAACGGTGGGCGGAGCGATTTCCACCAATAGTGTCGGCTACCGCGCCGGGTTGTATGGTTCGATGGGCGATCAAGTACTGGGACTCGAAGCGGTTTTGCCGAATGGCGAAATCCTCCGCACCCGCGCCGTGGCGAAGTCTTCGGTGGGCATCGATTTGACAGCGCTATTGATCGGCGGCGAGGGCTGCTTTGGGATTATCACCGAAGCGACGCTGCGGATTTTCCCAGTGCCGGAGGAGCGCCGGCTCCACGCTTTGCGCTTCGATTCGTTCGAGATTGGCTATGGCGCCATTCAAGCAATGTTTCGCCACCGTTTGCAGCCGGCGCTGCTCGACTTCGGCGATTCCGGCGCTAAGTACGACGGCGGTGCCGTGCTCTATCTTGGCTTTGAAGGGAACCGTGCGGTGGTCGAGGGGGAAGCGCGGCTGGCGCTGGATATATGTAGGCGCCATGGCGCCGGTGAGTTGCCGGAGCAAGAGGCGGAGCGCTTTTGGCGCGAGCGCCACTCGATCGCACGGCGCTTTATGCAGAACCGGCGCGAGCGGCGCCAGCGCGGCCGCGACGGGGTTTATCGCGACTGGATTCACGTGGCGCTGCCGCCTGCACAAGTGCTGCCGTTTCGCGCCGCAGCTATTACGCTTATTCGCGAACGCGGCGTCGAGCTGCAAGAGAGCGGCCTGTGGATAGAGCCGGGGCTTTTCTCGATGCCGTTGGCGCTCGCCGACGGCGCGCCCAATGCTCAGCTCAAGCTCGAAGAAGCCATTGAAGCGCTGCTCCGTTTAGTGCATTCGATGGGAGGTTCGATGGAGTATACCCATGGGGTCGGGGTAAAGTTGGCGCCGCTCATGGCTGACGAGCATGGCTATGGTATGGAAGTCATGCGGCAAATTAAGCGGACGCTCGACCCTAACAATATTCTCAATCCTGGAAAAATGGGACTGTAGGGAAACTCGAAATCAAAGATTCTGGGTCGGCCAATTTAGAAAGCGGCACGGATGACGTCTAATCTTTAGCTCTAGGCACACTGCTATGAAACATATTTGCGCGCTCATCGTTGCGGTCTTGTTTTTTTCGGCCTGTGCTTCCGCGCCTTATACCGGTCGCAGCCAAGTGATCTTGGTATCCGAGGGCCAGGAAGTGGCGTTGGGTGAAGAGGCCTATCGCCATATTCTACGCGACAGCGTCGTTACCCGTCAGGCCGAGGCTGAGCGGATCGTGCGCAAAGTGGGCGAACGCATCGCGCGCGCCGCCGAAAAGCCGGAATACAAATGGGAGTTTAGCGTCATCAACGAGCCGGAAACCGTCAATGCTTTCGCCGTACCGGGCGGCAAAGTTGCCGTGTACACGGGCATTTTCGGACCGGCGCGCGACGAGGCCGGTTTGGCCGTGGTGTTGGGGCACGAAGTTGCGCACGCGCTGTTGCGCCATCCCGCCGAACGCATGAGCCAGGGGTTGCTCTTGCAGCTGGGCGGCGTCGGTCTTGGTGTTGCCTTGGGACGTAACCCGGCGCTGGCCAATCAAGTGTTGCAGGCCTATGGCCTTGGCGCGGGAGTCGGCATTGCCCTGCCGTTTGGCCGCTCGCAGGAATCGGAAGCCGACCGAGTTGGGCTGATTCTGATGGCCAAAGCGGGCTACGACCCGCGCGTCGCGCTGGAACTTTGGGAGCGCATGGAGATGGGCGACAAGAGAAAGGAAGGGGAGAAGGGCAGCAGGCCGCCGGAGTTCCTTTCGACCCATCCGGGATATGAAACTCGTGTGAAACAAATCCGCGCGTATCTACCTGAAGCGCTGTCGTACTCTCAGCAGAGCAGCGCAAAAATCGAAAACTTGCCTGCGCCGGCGTCGCTGGATACGGCGGCGGCCAAGTCGGAGCGCGAGCTGCTCAAACGGGTGCAGGCCATCAATGCGTACGTCCAGCAACAAAACGGTGAACGGCCAGTGGTCGAGGCTTTAGGCTACGAGCTGCGCTTGAATCCGCAAACCATCGTGCAGGAGCGCCATCAGTTAGGCATCGGTTACGGTCAATATGCGGCGCTGCGCGGTGTCTCCTATCTCGGGCGCGGCTCGATTAACCGCGTGGTTGACGACTATAAGCGCGGTCGCTCTTGGTCCGAAATCAGCGAGGCCAACGGTAGCCGCATCAGCGAGCTCACGGTGTGGGTTGGCGACGTCATTCGCACCACCAACAACCGCGCCCGCGACCTGCGCAATCAGCGGCCTAACCAGCGCTGAAGCGCCCACTGAATTGGTTCCCCCAACCGGCTTTGCGAGAGCTTGACCTGCCTGTTTGATTGTGATGAAAGGTAGCCAGCGATAGAGGAGTCCCTCGATCGGCAAGTCGAAGGCAAAACGCTGCAACGGGATAGGACTTGGCCTTCCACGGACAGAATACCGGACGGATGTTGCACGGACGCACACTGGTGACTAAGACCATCCGTCCGAACTCTGCTACCTAAGAACCCAACGTTTTCTATCCCTCCGCTTTTTCCTGATAGGCAGTTTATCCGCCTTCGGTTGCCGGCTGTGACCAGTTGGCTGCAGTTTGCAGTGCCACGGGAGCGGCCGGTGGCGCAACCAGGTGAAGACAGTGTATGGCCGCAAAAGCCTCGATAGTTTTCTTTTTGCTGCTATGGCTCGCTAGCTGCAGCACGGCGCATCATGACCGCCTTTCACAGGGTGGCGATGCGATTTGGGTCACCGAATCGATCCCGGGCCGCGACCTGGACCGTTTGGCGCGCCTCTGGCAGCAGCGGCGCCTCGAAGGGGCTAACACCGACTACGCGCTCGGCCCCGGTGACCTGCTGCAGGTATCGGTTCCCGGATTGGAAGATCTGAAAGACTTTTCTGTGCGGGTTTCCGAAGAGCGCATGATCGCGCTGCCCTACGCCGGTACGCTCAACGTCACCGGCCTCGGAGAACGAGGCCTGCGAGAAGAAATTCGCCAGCGGCTGCAAAAAGACTTCATGCACCACCCACAGGTGACGGTGCTGGTCAAAGAATCGCGCAGCCGGCAGATCGCGGTGGTTGGCGCGGTGAACAAGCCTGGTCTTTTCGATCTCGCCAGCCGCGGCGAAACGATTTTTAATATGATCTCCTACGCCGGCGGCCTGCGCAACGACGCCGCCGAGCGCATTCTTTTCATTCCGGCAGAATCGTTGGAGCGCGAACAGAGCAAAGACATTTTCACTTCGCTGCCGTCGCACCTGGTGCGCCAGGAAGCACTGGCGCCGGCGCTGAAGGCGGTGGAGCCGATTGTCATCAACGTCGATCGCTTGGCACGGGGCGGCGACGAGCTTTACCTCAGCCTGCCGGCGCGCCCCGGCGACGTCGTCATGGTGCCCATCGGCGGGGAAGTCTTGATCCAAGGATGGGTGCAGAAACCGGGAGGCTATCGAATCACCGCGGGCATGACGGTGCTGGGCGCCATCGCCGCCGCCGGCGGCGTGATGTTTCCCGCCGACCTGGCAGCGGTGCGTCTGATCCGCACGGAAAAGGTCGGCAGCAAAATGTCAAAAGTCATCGACCTCGAGGCGATTCAACGCGGTGAAGAACCCGACTTGCGCGTGGAGCCAGGCGATATCGTCGATGTCGGCGCCTCCGCGGCGCGGCTCATCGGCTACGGCGTCTATCAGTTCTTCGTCAACAAATTCAATGTCGGCGCCAGTGTTCCAATATTCAAATAGCTCATTACGACAAAGGGTGTACCGACATGAAAAACCGACCGATCAGACAAATCGAACCGCAGGAACTCCAGGGCCGTATCCTGGTTTATCAACCCAATGATTTACCAATGGCGCAAAGCCGGCTGACCCGTGCCGAAGAAACCCTGCGCTTGCGCGACTACTGGCACATCTTGCTCAAACACCGCTGGAAAATCGCCGCTTGCCTGCTGACGGCGTTGTTCTTGGCTTCTATTTATCTTTCGTTGCGCCGTCCGGTATATACGGCGCGGGCAACCTTGTTCATCGAGCGACGCGCGCCGCAGGTCGTCGAAATCAAGCAGGTGCTCGCCGACTCCACCGAAGTGGACGACACGAGTTTCTATCAAAGCCAGCACGAAATCCTAAGGAGCCGTAGTCTTGCCGCCGAAGTTATTCGGGGGCTGCGCTTGGATCGCAATCCAGGTTTCGCGGGGGGCAGCGGCTTTAGCGCGCAAGCCGCGTTCGAGGGCGACAGCGGCGTGTCAGTGACGAATAATCAGGGGCAGATCGTTTCGACCGTCGATGCCGGGCTGATCGATCGCTATGAGGGGATGCTGCAGGTCGAGCCGATCAAGCGCAGCCGTTTGGTGAAGATCGCCATCACGAGTCCAGATCCGGTGCTTTCGGCCGAAATGACCAACGCCCATGCGCAGGCCTTTATTCAGCAGGGCATGAAACTGCGCTCACAGGCGAGTCAGGAAGCGCGCAAGTTTCTCGAGGGAAAACTCGTCGAGCTGAAAAACCGGGCGCAGCAGTCTGAAAGGGCGCTCAATGAGTTCCGCCGCAGCAAAGGTTTTGTCTCCCTCGATGAAAAAGAAAATACCGTGGTCGATCGGCTGGCCGATTTGAACAAGCGGCTGACCGACGCCGAGGCGGAGCGCATCGGGCTCGAAGCCCAAGCGCGCTTGATTCGCCGACGCGACTACGATTCGCTGCCGGCGGTGATCAGCAACGTTTTGATCCAAACACTGAAGGGGCAGTTGGTCACGCTCGAAGGCCAGGCCGCCAACCTGGCGACCCGCTACAAAGACGGTTACCCGCCGTTGGCGCAGTTGAAGTCGCAGATCGAAGAGACGCGCGAGCGTTTGACCGTGCAGATGAAGAGTGTGGTCGAAGGCATCAACTCGGCTTATCTCGCCGCTGCGGCGAAAGAAGCCGAGCTGCGCGGCCAGGTGGAAAAGCAGAAGTTGGCGGCCTTGGCATTGAAAGACGCGACCGTGGACTACGCGATTCTCTCGCGCGAAGCTGACACCAACAACCAGCTTTACGACAGTGTGCTCGAGCGGCTCAAGGAAATCAGCGTCGCCGGAGAAATTCCCAGCTCGAACATATCGATACTCGATGCCGCCGAAGTGCCGCGCCAGCCTTCCGGGCCGCAAAAAAGGATCGCCATTTTGTTTGCGCTCGCGATCGGGCTGCTGGCCGGGCTCGGCTACGCATTTGCGAAAGAAATTTTCGACAATACGCTCAAGACGCCTGCCGACGTCGAGCGCTATCTGCGGCTGGCGAACCTGGCGGTGGTGCCGGACTATCGCAGCTTGACCCCGGCGCAAACCGCGTGGAGTTTTCTCAACGGGCGTGTCGACACGACCAAAGAATTGAGCATCTCGCCGCTCGACACCGAAAGCATCGCCAGCGATCGCCGCCTGTCGATGGTCACCGAGTCCTATCGCAAACTGCGCACGGCGATCTTCTTCTCGCAGCCCGACGAGCCGCCGAAGACGCTGTTGGTCACGAGCGCGACGACCAAAGAAGGTAAGACGATTACGGCGGTGAACACGGCGATCATGCTGGCGCAGATGGGCCTCAAGGTGTTGTTGATCGATGCCGATCTGCGCCGGCCCTGCTGCGATCAAATCCTCGATGTGTGGGCCACCGAAGGGCTGTCGGACTATCTGGTCGGCCAAGATGAGCTCGACAAGATTATCAGCCCGACCAAGATTGCTAACTTGGCGCTGCTGAGCTCCGGGACGATCCCGCCGAATCCGCCGGAGCTTTTGGGTTCCAAACGCATGCGCGAGATGCTCGAAATCCTTAAGCACCGCTTCGATTTCGTGGTGATCGACACGCCGCCGGTCATTCCGGTGACCGATCCGGTCGTGGTCTCGACAATGGTCGACGGCGTGCTCTTGGTTATTGGCGGTCAACAAACACCGCGCGATCTGGTGCAGGCGGCGGTGGCGCAATTGTGCGACAGCCAAGCGCGGATTTTGGGCGTGGTGCTCAATCGCGTTGACATGCGCAGCGCCGAATACACCGATTATTTTCGCTATAACTACGGCACCTATTATTCGCGTTTTTCCAATTTCCGCGCCGGCGCTTGAAGCGGTGTCGCGGTTTGGCGTCTGGGCAGTACCGGGAGGGCGCAAGCGATGCCCAGCCTGGCACGCCAACGTTGGTTGGCGCGCCCGTCCATTTTGACAACGACGAGGATTAGCGATAGAAATTGGGTTGGAGCGAACCTACGGAGTGAGCGTTACAGAGATACAATCTAGTCACTTGTCGCACTACAGAGCGAACGAATGCACCCCCCAAGGGTGCATTTTTTTTAATTAGGTGGGGAGTCGAAGTGCAAGCACAAATTGAAATCCTGGCGTCGTTGCAGACGGTGGATCGTGAGATCAAGGAGCAGACCGGCCTCAAACAAGGGCTGCTCGGCGAGCTTGCGACCAAGGAAAAAGAGATCGCGGCGAAGAAGCGGGAGATCGATCAACTGACGGTGGTGGTGGCGGAAAAAGAAAAAGCGCGCGCTGAAAAGGACCGAGTGTGGCAGGAAGAAGGACGCAAAGCCGTCGACAAGCGCATGCGCATGAACAAGATTAAAAACATCAAAGAGCTGCAGGCGTTGCAGCGGGAAATCGAACAGATCAAGCAAAGTAACGGCGAATTGGAAGAGGTATTGATCCAGCTCATGGAAGAGCTCGACGGCGTCAAGGCCAATATGAAGACCAAGCAGGACGAGATGACGGCGATGCAAGCGGAGTGGCAAAAAAAACAGCAGGAGTTGCAAGCGCAAATCTCCGGCATCGACCAGGCCGTTTCCGAAGCCGCCAACCGGCGTCAGTCCATTGCCGCGCAAGTGGGCCGCGATTTGATCTCGCGCTACGAGCTGATTTTTTCACGCCGCGGCGGCACGGCGGTGGTGGAAGTTTCGGGCGGCATCTGCCAAGGCTGCTACATGAATATTCCACCGCAGCTGGGGAATGAAATTATTCGCAGCGAAAAAGTTCATCTCTGCCCAAGCTGCCAACGCATTCTTTACTGCCGCCCCGCGACTGAGTAGGGGCGATTTACAAATCGCCCGACCGATCTACAATCGAAGTGTATTCCCGCGGGCTAGAGTGAATTGAGCGATCGCTCTCCGTCCTCTGGCGGAGGGAGGAAAGTCCGGACTCCACAGGACAGGGTGGCCGCTAACGGCGGCCCCGAGCAATCGGGGGAAAGTACCACAGAAAACATACCGCCCGCCGCTTCGGCGGCGAGTAAGGTTGAAAAGGCGAGGTAAGAGCTCACCGGTCCATCAGTGATGGTGGACGCATGGCAAACCCCACCCGGAGCAAGACCCAATAGGAGAGTTGGGTGGTCCGCCCAAAACTCTCGGGTAAGGTCGCTGGACGCCGCGAGCAATCGCGGCGCAAGATGAATGATCGCTGTGGCTCGGTTGCGAGCCATCACAGAATCCGGCTTATCGATTCACTCTAGCCCGCAGTTTTATCCTCGTTTCAGGCCCCACTCCACAGGGGCCCAATCACCACCATTCTGGATGAAATTTGGGCTTTCGATGGGAAAATCTCCCACCCATTAGTACGGCCCATGATCGACTGACCTACCCCAGATATTGCGGTTCTGAGTCGAATCTCTTTTCAAGGTTAGGAAAAAAAGCGCAAATTAGTGAAACAGTGGAAGATTTTTATTGACTTCACTTTCGCTATAAGGTTATAAGTGTGGCGTTCGCCCAAAAAGTGGAAGTAATGGCCATTTTGGGCCTAAAGCGCTATGTTTACCGGAACTTTCCAGCAGACCATCGATAGCAAGGGACGGATTAGCGTTCCGGTGAAGTTCCGTGAAGTACTAAACGATCCGCGCATCATGATTACCCACTTTACCATGAATGGATTGAATTGTCTCGATGTTCATCCCATGGCCGAGTGGGCGAAGTTTGCCGAGCAACTTGGCAAACAGAATCCCTTCGATCCGAATGTGATTTGGTTCGAGACTTTTTACATTGGCGCGGCTTGTGAGTGTGAGCTCGACCCGCAGGGGCGCATACTGGTTCCGCCGGCGCTGCGCGATGAAGCGGGCTTGAAACGCGAGATCATGCTGGCCGGCGCCATCGCTAAGTTTCGTATCTTCAGTCGGGAGGCGTGGCAGGAAGCCAAGAACAACGCCAAGGAAAAACTGATGAATGATGCCAGTGAGCTTCGACGTTTGAGTGAAACCATGGGCCGTCCATGAAAGGGGAGCCATTCATGCTGCAGCGAAAACCGCTTCAAGATATCTCGGTGATCGACGTTGCCGGCGATATCGATTTTCGCGAAATGATCCGCATCAAAGACACCATCGGTGGATTGATCGAAAAGGACCGCACCAAAGTCGTGCTCAACCTGCGCTCGGTGGATCACATCAACTATCTTAGCATCGGCGTGTTGCTCGAGCGTTTGAAAGTGCTGCGCAATTTGAACGGCGATCTTAAGCTCGCCGGCATGAGTCCGTTTCTGCGCGATATCTTTCGCGTCGTCGGCATGGATCGATTTTTTGAAGACTACACTTCGTTGGAAGATGCCATCGAAAGTTTCGATGACGATTGGGAGGGTGACGGCACCAGCCATTGATGGAACCGGCCCATGTCACGGTGATGGCGCGGGAAGCGATCGCTTTCTTGCAGCCGCAACCGGGTCGACGCTACTTGGATGGCACGCTGGGCGGGGGAGGTCACGCAGAGCGGATATTGGAGGAGAGCAGCCCGGACGGGCAGGTTGCAGGACTGGATTGGGACGATATGGCGCTCGACATGGCGCAACGACGCTTGGCGCGCTTTGGCTCGCGCTTCATGGCGCGGCGGGCGAGTTATGCGGCAGCTGAGCAAGTGCTAGGCGACATCGGCTGGGGCGCGGTGGACGGCGCGCTGCTCGATCTGGGCTTATCGTCAATGCAACTCGACAGCGCGGAACGCGGTTTCAGCTTTCGTGCCGAGGCGCGGCTCGACATGCGCATGGACAAGCGCCAAGCACTCGACGCCGACGAGATCGTCAATCGTTATTCGCGCGAAGCGCTCGAGCGCATTCTGCGCGAATACGGCGAGGAGCCGCAGGCGCGCCGTCTCGCCCAAGCGATGGTTGACGCGCGGGCGATCCGGGCGATCGAAAGCACTGCCGAGTTAGTCGAATTGATTGTGCGCGTCAAAGGGCGCGGCGCGCGCGAGCATCATCCGGCGACGCAAGTTTTTCAAGCGCTGCGCATCGCCGTCAATCGCGAGCTTGAGCAGTTGGAAAATTTTCTCAGCGACGGCTATCGGCTGCTGGCGCCGCGCGGGCGAATAGTCATTATCTCGTTTCACTCTTTGGAAGATCGCTTGGTGAAGACCGCTTTTCGTAAATGGAACGCCACTTGTCTTTGTCCGCCGCGCACACCGATCTGCGGTTGTGGCTGGGCGCGCAAGGCCAGGTTGCTAACCCGCCGCGCCGTCAAGCCGCAAGCTGACGAGGTGCAAACCAACCCGCGGGCGCGCTCGGCGCGTCTGCGCGCGGTGGAAAGGATATGACCATGGCCGGCACTGCCCAAGCGCAACTCCAGCTCGCTCCGGCGCGGCGCCGCGGGCGCGCCGACGGCGCGTCGCGCCAACGCAAGCGGCGCTACCATCTGTCAATCTTCGGTCTGGCACTGGCGCTGGTCGTGGTGGTCCTGATGCATGTCTGGCTGCGCCTGCAAGTCGTGCACATGGGCTATGCGCTGTCGAGCACGGCCAAATTGCAGCAGCAGCTCGAACAGGAGCAGCGCGAGTTGAAGGTCGAACTGACGAGCTTGACTTCGCCGGATCGTTTGGAAGCGATGGCGCGCCAGCGATTAGGCCTAACACCGCCTGAGAAAGGGCAGGTTATCGTATTGCCATGAGAAGAGCGCTGCGCGCCAACCGTCGCCGCTTGATCTGTTCCTGGGTATTGTTCGGACTATTTTTTGTTGCGGTGGCCGGCCGCGCCTTTCAGCTGCAGATCTTGCAGGGCGAAGACCTTAAGCGCCTGGGCGCGCGCCAGCACTTGAAAGAATGGATCGTGCTGCCCAAACGCGGCTCGGTCTACGACCGCGCCGGCGAGGCGCTGGCTCTGAGCTCAGAGGCGCAGTCGGTCTACGCCCGGCCGCGCCGGATCGACAATCCCACCGAGGTGAGCCGCAGCCTCGCCAAGATTCTGCATCTCAACGTTAACGAGGTGCGCGCCAAGCTCGAATCGGACAAACCGTTTATCTGGATCAAGCGGCAAATCGCCGCGGCGGAAGCCGAAAAAATGCAAGCGCTCAAAGTTGACGGGCTTGGCATGTCGTTTGAGCCCAATCGCTATTATCCGCAGGGGCAATTGGCCGGTCACGTGCTGGGATTCGTCAACCGCGACTCCGATGGCATGGAAGGCCTGGAATTGCGCTATAATAATTTTGTCCGCGGTGAAAGCGGTTCGTCGATGGCAGAACGCGATGCACTAGGCCGGCGCGTCTTGGTCCAAGGCGTCGAAGGGTTGCAGATTCCGCCCGGCGGCGATCTGCATTTGACGCTCGACATGTCGATCCAACACCTGGCGGAAAAAGAGCTTGAAGCGACGATCGTCAAGCATCGCGCTAAAGCCGGCGTGGCGATCGTGGTCGAACCGCACACCGGCGAAGTGTTGGCGCTCGCCAACTACCCGTTCTTCAACCCGAATGATTTTTCTAAACAGTCGGCGAGCGAGCGGCGCAACCGCGCCGTCACCGACAGCTTCGAGCCCGGCTCGACGTTCAAAACCATGCTGGCGGCGGCGGCGCTGGAGGAAGATGTCGTCGGCAAAGAGGATCTTTTTTACTGCGAGATGGGCAAATACGCTTACGGCGGACGGCTGATTCACGACAGCCATCCGCACGGTTGGCTGCCATTCCACAAGGTGCTGCAGGTGTCGAGCAATATTGGCTTCACCAAAGTTGCGCAAAAAATGAATCGCGAGCGCTATTTTCGTTACATCGAAAAATTTGGCTTCGGCAAAACCACAGGCATCGACTTGCCCGGCGAAGTTCCCGGCCTGCTACGCCGCGTGGAGTCGTGGTCGCAGGTCGATCTAGCGACCCATGCTTACGGTCAGGGCATTGCGACAACGCCCATGCAAATGGCCATGGCCTACGCGGCCATCGCCAATGGCGGGTTTCTCATGCGACCCTACGTCGTGCGCCGGGTCCTCGGTCCCAAGGGCGAGGTGCTGCAGGAAAACCAACCGCAGGTTGTGCGCCGAGTGATTTCCGAAAAAACCGCGAAGCTCGTCGCTTCCATGCTCAAAGGCGTTACCACCGAAGGCGGCACCGGAACCAGCGCGAGCGTCGAAGGCTTTGACGTCGCCGGCAAGACCGGCACCTCGCAGAAAGCCGATCTGATCCACGGCGGCTACAGCAAGAAGCGCATCGCTTCATTCGTCGGCTTCGTGCCGGCCGATTCGCCACGCTTCGTCATTTTAGTTTTAGTCGATGAGCCCGAAGGGGCGGTCTACGGCGGCGTCGTGGCGGCGCCGGCGTTTCAAAACATCGCCCGCGGCGCGCTGCGGCACCGGGGGGTGGCGCCGAAGCATCACGAGGCGATTCCATCGAAGGTGGTTCAGGAACAGGCGCAGGGGCAGCCGGTGCTCAAACGCGCGGCGCTCAAAGAAGCGGCGCCAGAGCGCAGCGACGGGGCAGCAACCCCCGATTTCGTCGGCTTGAGTTTGCGCGAGGCCGTCGACAAGGCGCGCTCTCTGAACGTGCGCGTCAAAATGCAGGGTGCGGGCTACGTCGTTAGGCAATCGCCGGCACCTGGGGGACGTTGGGGCAGCGATAATGTTTTGGTGTTGAAACTCGAAGGTTGAGCGATGCGCATCAGGGATTTTCTCGCAGTCGATACTATCGAGGAGAGCCACGGCGACTTAGAGCAGGAGGTAAGCGGTCTAACGTACGATTCGCGGCAAGCGGGTCCTGGGCGAGTTTTTTTCGCCATGGCGGGGGTCAAAGCGGATGGCCACGACTTCGTCAAAGAGGTTTTTGCGCGCGGCGCCGCGGCGGTGGTCGTCGAGCGCTCGGACGTTTGTCCCGCGGGCGCGACCTGGGTGCGGGTTGCTAGCACGCGCCGCGCGCTGGCCCTGTGGAGCGCGCGTTTCTACAGTCACCCGACCGCCGAGTTGCCGTTGGTCGGCGTCACCGGCACCAACGGCAAGACGACCGTCACCTACTTGGTCGAAGCGATTCTGCGCGCCGCCGGGCTGGAGCCAGGGGTGATCGGCACGGTCAACTATCGCTATTGCGGCCGCGAGCTGCCGTCGCATCACACCACGCCCGAAGCGCTCGACCTGCAGGCGCTCCTGGTTGAAATGCGCCGCGGCGGCGCCACCGCGGTGGCGATGGAGGTTTCTTCGCATGCGCTGGCGCAGGATCGCGTGCGCGGTTTGGAATTCGACGTTGCGGTGTTTACCAACTTGTCGCGCGATCATCTCGACTATCATCGCGACATGGACGACTACTTTTTGGCTAAGAGCAAACTGTTCACCGATCATTTACAGCACAGCCGCAAAGCGAAAAAAGCGGCGGTGATTTATGGCGCCGACCCGCGGGGGCAAGATCTCTTGGCCACCGTGCGTGGCTTGGGTTTGGAGTCGTGGAGTTATGGCGTGGAAAAACCTTGGGATGTGCACGCTGTCGACGTCCAAAGCGATGTCAGTGGGTTGCGCGGCAAAATCGCAGTCAAGGATCGACGGTTCGATTTTGCTTCGCCGCTGGTCGGCGCCGCCAATTTGCAAAATATCCTCGGTGCGGTGGCCGTCGGTTTCGCGCTCCGGCTGCCGGAAGAAAAAATCTTCGCCGGGGTGGGCGATCTGAAAAGAGTGCCGGGACGATTGGAAAAGGTCGAGCAGTCGCTGGGGATATCGATCCTCGTCGACTACGCGCATACGCCGGATGCCTTGGAAAAAGTATTGGGCGCGGTGCGGCCGTTGACGCGCGGCAAAGTGATTACCGTGTTCGGTTGCGGCGGCGACCGCGACCGCGGCAAGCGGCCGTTGATGGGCGAGATCGCCGGCCGCTTGAGCGATGTGGCGGTGCTGACATCGGACAACCCGCGCACTGAAGAGCCGCTGGCGATCCTCGACGAAGTGGAGGCCGGGATCAGAAAGACGGCTATGAAGAAGTTTCGGATTTCGGGTTCCGAGTTTCGTGTTGAGCATCAAACGAACGACCCTGCAAAACCCGAAACTCGAAACCCAAAACCTGAAACCATTTCAGGCTATTGCGTTGAAGCCGACCGGCGCGCCGCGATTGGCATCGCCCTTGAGCTGGCGCTGCCCGGCGACGTGGTGTTGATCGCCGGCAAGGGGCACGAGGATTACCAAATCCTGGGAACGACGAAAATACATTTTGACGATCGCGAAGTCGCGCGTGAAGAAGCCGGACGGCGCGCCGGTGCGTAGTTCATGGGCTGGAAGCTAGAGGAGATTTTAGCCGCCACCGGCGGCCGCATTGAGCGAGAAGGAACACTGACCGTGTTGGGTGAGGTGATCACCGATTCGAGCAAAGTAAGCAAAGGCGCGGTGTTCGTGGCGCTCAAGGGCGAGCGCTTAGACGGCCACGATTTCGCAGCTGCCGCCGTGCGCGGCGGCGCTGCCTGCGTGATCGCCCATCGCGCGCTGAAAAAAACCGCGGTGCGCGGCGCCACCGTCGTGCGCGTGCCGGACACGCTGCGCGCGCTCGGTGATCTGGCGCACCATCGACGCGAGAAGCTGGCGCCGCAGGTGCTCGCCATCACCGGTTCCAACGGCAAGACGACGACGAAAGAAATGGTAGCGGCAATCCTCGAAGAGGCGAATATCGGCGGCCAGCGGCTGCGCGGCAAGGTGCTCAAGACCGAAGGCAATTTCAACAACCTGGTCGGCCTGCCGCTGACTCTGCTGCGGCTGCGGCCCGAGCACAAAGTAGCGGTGGTCGAGGCCGGCACGAACCAGCCCGGTGAGATTGCGCGCTTGGGTGAAATCGCCGATCCCGATTGCGCGATCATCACTTCAGTGGCGGCGGCGCATCTCGAAGGTTTGAGTAGCTTGGCCGGGGTCGCGCGCGAGAAAGGCGCGCTCTACAAGAAAGTCCGCAGCGGCGGCACGCTCGCCGTCAATCTTGACGATGCGCGGGTGCGCCAGCTCGGCGCGCGCGCGACGCAGCGCAAAATCACCTACGGCGCGCGCGGTCAGGTGCGCGCGCTCGACGTCCGGCTGCGCCGCGGGCGCGGCATGCAGTTTGCCTTGCAAGCTCAGCAGCGGCGCTGCCGCGTGCAGTTGAACTATTTAGGCCGGCACAACGTGACCAATGCGTTGGGGGCGGCAGCGCTGACGCTGGCCGCCGGGGTTTCTTTGCCGGCGATTCAACGCGGCTTGGCCAAGGCGCGGCCCTTCGCCATGCGCATGCAAACCAGCTCTTGGCGCGGCGTGACGATTATCAACGACGCCTACAACGCCAATCCGGCGTCGATGAAAGCGGCGCTGCAGACCTTGGCGGAGATCGGTATGAAGGGACAGCGGATCGCGGTTTTGGGCGACATGTTCGAGCTGGGTAAGAAGAGCCGGCAGGAGCACCTGCTGCTCGGCAAAGAAATTGCTCGCTCGGGAATCGAACGGGTTTATCTGCTCGGTAAAGAAGCCGCGGCGGTGCGGCGCGGCGGCGAGAGCGCCGGCATGAGCGCCGAGCGTATTACGATCGGCAGCGATCACGGCGACATCGCCGAGCAACTACGCGCTCGGCTCAAGGCGGGCGATGCACTTTTGGTCAAAGGTTCACGCGGCATGGCGATGGAAAAGGTTTTGCAATCACTGCAGAGCCAGGGATTGAGAGGGTAGCATGCTGTACTACTTGCTCTACCCGCTCAGCTCGACCTACTCCGGCTTCAACGTCTTTCGCTACATCACCTTTCGCGCGGCGATGGCGGCGCTGCTCGCGCTGCTTGTGTCGTTTTTGTTGGGCCCGTGGCTGATCCGCGCCTTGATCGAAAAGCAGGTGGGGCAGCAAATCCGCGACGACGGGCCGGCTACCCATGCGGTCAAAGCCGGCACGCCGACCATGGGCGGCGTCTTGATCATATTAGCGCTAACGCTGTCGACCTTGATGTTGGCCGACGTCGGTAATTTCTATGTGTTGGTGGCGTTGTTCGGCACGGTGGGGTTCGGCGTGGTTGGGTTTCTCGACGACTATTTGAAATTGACCAAGAAAAACAGCAAAGGGTTGCCGCCGCGCATGAAGCTGCTCGGGCAATTCCTAGTGGCATTCATCGTGGCGCTGGTGCTCTATTACAATCCGCGTTTTAGCGAGCATGTGGCGCTGCCGTTTGTCAAAAATGTCAGCTTCGATCTGGGGATTTTTTATATTCCCTTTGCCATGTGCGTGATCGTCGGCGCTTCCAACGCCGTCAATCTCACCGATGGCCTCGACGGTTTGGCGATCGGCCCGGTGATGATCTCCACCGCCACCTACGCGATCATCGCCTACGTCACCGGCCGGCTCGATTTTTCCGCTTACCTGCAAATTCCCTACGTCGCCGGCGTCGGCGAGTTGACGGTATTTTGCGCCGGCATCGTCGCCGCCGGCTTGGGCTTTCTCTGGTACAACGCCTATCCGGCGCAAATGTTCATGGGCGACGTCGGCTCGCTTTCCCTCGGCGCGGCGCTGGGCATCGTCGCGGTGATGACCAAGAACGAAGTGATCCTCGTCATCATCGGCGGCGTGTTTGTCATGGAAGCGCTGTCGGTGATTTTTCAAGTGGCGTCCTACAAGCTGCGCCGCAAGCGGGTCTTTTTAATGGCGCCGATTCATCACCACTACGAGCTCAAAGGCTGGGCCGAGCCGCAGATCATCGTGCGCTTTTGGATTATTTCGATCATCTGCGCCGTCATTGGTCTGAGCACGTTGAAGCTGCGATGACACGGATGACAAACCCATGGAGGTCGCTGGCAAAAAAATCTTGGTGCTGGGGTTGGCGCGCACGGGGCGCGAGTGCGCGCGTTTTTTGGCGCAGCGTGGCGTGCAGGTCTTCTTGAGCGACCTGCGCACCGAAGCGGAACTTAAACCGGAAATGGAAACGCTGAGCGGACTACCGATTCAATACCGCCTGGGCGGCGAAGAGCTCGCCTGGGTGAACGGCATGGACTATGTGGTCCCGAGCCCCGGTGTGCCGATGGACAATCGGCTGCTGCAAGAGGCGGTGCGGCGGCGAATTCCGGTCTTGAGCGAAATCGAGCTCGCCCAGCGTTTTTTGCCGATGCCGCTGGTCGCGATCACCGGCACCAATGGCAAGAGCACGACGACGACGCTGATTGGCTTAATGCTGCAAGCCGCCGGCCTGAAGACTTTTGTCGGCGGCAACATCGGCACGGCATTGGTCAGCTTTGCCGGCGGCGATTGGCAATGGGGCGTGGCGGAAATCAGCAGCTTCCAATTGGAATGGGTCGAGGAGTTTCGTCCGCGCATCGCCGTGCTGCTGAACATCACCGAGGATCATTTGGATCGCTACGCCGACTTCGCGGCTTATTGCGCCGCCAAAGAAAGAATTTTTGCGGCGCAGACGAAAGACGACGTCGCAGTGCTCAACCGCGACGATCCGCTGGTGTGGGCGGTGCGCGGGCGCATCGCCGCGCAAGTGGTTTCGTTTGGCTTTGGCGAAGTCAGTGACGGCGTGTTTGCCAAAGACGGCGCGGTCGTCTGGCGCCGCGCCGGCAAAGAAGAAACATTTCCGCTCGCCAATGCGAAAATTCAAGGCGTGCACAACGTCGAGAACATGATGGCGGCCGTCGCCGCGGCCAAGGCTGCGGGCATCGAGCGAAGCGCAATTCAACAAGTGCTCGAAACGTTTCCTGGCCTGGAGCATCGTTTGGAATTTGTTCGCGAGAAAGATGGCGTGCGCTATTTCAACGATTCCAAAGGCACCAACGTCGGTGCGGTGGTGAAATCGCTGGCGAGCTTCAATGGACCGGTGGTTTTGCTCGCCGGCGGCGTCGACAAGGGCGGCGATTACAGCCCGCTCAACGATGAAGTGAAGCGCAAAGTGCGCCGCCTGGTGCTCTTTGGCGCGGCGAAAAAAATCATCGCCAGTGCTTTAGGGAGCTTGACTGAAACGGTGGTGGTCGACGATCTCGCGGCTGCGCTCGCCGACGCCGCGGCCCATGCGCGGCCGGGCGAAGTCGTGCTGCTTTCGCCGGCCTGCTCGAGCTTCGATCAATTCAACAACTACGCCGAGCGCGGCCGGCGCTTCAAAGAGTTGGTGCGGGCCGTATGAGAGACGGTTTGGCCATCGATAAGTGGATTCTTTTTCCCGTGCTCGCCCTGTTGGCGCTCGGCGTCACCATGGTGTTGAGCACGAGCTATCTCTATTCGCAGGAGCGGATGGGCGACGGCACCTATTTTTTTCGCAAACAATTGATCGCCATGGGACTGGGATTTTTAGCCTTGATCGTGTGTGCCGCCATACCGTCGGCGAAGTATCGCAATTTCGCCTATCCGCTGTTGGGGTTGACCGTGATTGTTCTGCTGGCGGTGCTGATTCCCGGCATCGGTGCGGTGCGTGGCGGCGCGCGCCGTTGGTTGACCATGCCGGGCTTTGCTTTTCAACCGGCGGAATTGGCCAAGCTCGCCGTCGTCGTTTACCTGGCGCACTCCATGGCGAAGAAAGAGAGCACGATTCAAACCTTTTCGATCGGCGTGTTGCCCCATCTCATTGTCACCGGCTTGGTTTTGGGGTTGCTGCTTTTGGAGCCGGATTTTGGCACCGCGCTGATCTTGGTGATGCTGCTTTATCTGTTGCTTTTTGTTGGCGGCGCCAAACCGCTCCACCTCCTGGCAACGGGGTTGGTCGCGTTGCCCGCATTGGCTTACATTTTGATTAAAGCACCCTACCGTTTGCAGCGGCTGCTGACCTTTCTCAATCCGGGCAGCGATCCGGAGAACAAAGGATTTCAATTGAACCAGTCGTTGATCGCCATCGGTTCGGGCCAAGCCTGGGGGCGCGGTCTGGGCGAGAGCCGGCAAAAACTTTTTTATCTACCTGAAGCGCACACCGATTTTGTTTTTTCCGTCATCGGCGAAGAGCTGGGTCTGCTCGGCGTGCTCGTCGTCGTCGCGCTCTTTGGCGTGATCGTCTTTCGCGGCTTGCGCCTGACCAACCGCATCGAGGAGCCGTTCGATCAGTATCTGGCGTTCGGCTTGACTGCGTTGCTTGGCTTGCAGGCGCTGATTCACATGAGCGTGGCGATGGGGCTTTTGCCGACCAAGGGGTTGGTGCTGCCGTTCATCAGTTACGGCGGCTCGGCGATGGTGATCAATTTAATGGAGGCGGGGATTTTGCTCAGTTTATCGCGCCGGAGAGTTTAGCATGCGCGTCATGTTGGCGGGCGGCGGCACCGGCGGCCATTTGTTTCCGGGGTTGGCGGTGGCGCGCGAGTTTCAGAAGCGCGATGGCAAGACGGAAATCATATTTGTCGGCACTCAGCAGGGTATTGAGTTTCGTGTGATACCGAAAGAGGGGTTCAGGCTGGAAACCTTGACGGTCAAAGGGATGAAGGGACGTGGGCTGCGCGGCTTGCTCGACGCGCTGGTCGGCGTGCCGGCGAGCGTGCTGCGCTCGCTGTCGCTCATCTCTGAGTTTCGTCCCGACTGCATCATCGGCTTGGGCGGCTATGCTTCGGGGCCGCTCTTGTTGGCGGCCAAGCTCAAGCGAGTGCGCTCTGCGATCATGGAACAAAATCTGCGCCCGGGTTTTACCAACAAGCATTTGGCGCGCTGGGTCGACCGGGTTTTTACCACCTATCGCGACAGCGCCGAGTATCTGCCGGGTGCCCATGTGGTCGAAGCCGGCAACCCGGTGCGCTGGCAAAAGCTGCCGCAAGTAGCGCGGCGCAATAAATTTTCACTGTTTGTTTTCGGCGGCAGCGGCGGTGCGCGGCGGATTAATTTCGCGGTGGTGGAGGCGCTACAAAAATTGACCGACTTACAAAATCAATTGTTTATTCGTCATCAGACCGGTCAGGCGGACCATGCCGCGATCAAAGCGGCTTACGAAAAACTGCCCTTCGAAGCCGCTGTGACGCCGTTCATCGATAAGATGGACGAAGCTTTTGCCCAAGCCGATTTGACGATTTGCCGCTCCGGCGCCTCGACGGTGGCCGAGCTGACGGTGTCCGGCAAGGCGGCGATTCTCGTGCCGTTTCCCTACGCGATTTACGATCATCAGCGCGGCAACGCCGAGGCTTTAGAGAAAGAAGGGGCTGCGGAGATGATCTTGGATCAAGAGCTCAGCGGCGAACGGTTGGCGCAGCGGATTCGCCATTACTTTTCAGACCGCGCGGGCTTAGAAAAAATGGCAACGGCGGCCAAAGCGCTCGGGCGGCCCGATGCTGCGGCGCGCATCGTCGATGAGTGCTACGCGCTCGTGGGCGCATGAAATTATGGTTTTTGAAAAGCGCTTCATGCTGCACAAGAAGCACAGGATTCATTTCGTCGGCATCGGCGGCATTGGCATGAGCGGCATCGCGGAGGTGTTGTTGAACCAGGGCTACGCAGTGTCGGGCTCCGATCTGCACGAGGGCGAAGCGACGGCGCGTTTGCGCAAGTTGGGCGCGCAGGTGTTTGTCGGCCACAAGGAAGAAAACCTGGCGGCGGAACCCTCGGTGGTGGTGATCTCAACGGCGGTGAAATATTCCAATCCCGAAGTGCTCGAAGCGCGGCGCCGCCATGTGCCGGTGATTCCGCGGGCGGAAATGCTGGCTGAGCTCATGCGCATGAAATATGGCGTCGCAGTGGCGGGGAGCCACGGCAAGACGACGACCACGTCGATGGTCGCCGCCGTGCTGAGCGCCGCCGGCCTCGACCCGACCATGGTGATCGGCGGCCGTCTGCACATGCTCGGCAGCAACGCCAAGATGGGCGCCGGCGATATTCTCGTCGCCGAAGCCGACGAAAGCGACGGCAGTTTTCTGTTTCTTTCACCGACGATCACGGTGGTGACCAACATCGACCGTGAACACATGGACTTTCATCAG
This sequence comes from Deltaproteobacteria bacterium, assembly GCA_016874755.1. Taxonomy (NCBI): domain Bacteria; kingdom Pseudomonadati; phylum Myxococcota; class Myxococcia; species Deltaproteobacteria bacterium. The sequence goes on from VGTH01000040.1 coordinate 21,255, forward strand.
ACAATGGAAAAATTAACCGACAGCTTTCTCACCTTCGTCAACAAGATCCCGTTCTACGGCCTGGCGGTGCTGTGCGTCGACAACGCCCACGTGCAAGCCCTGCTGCCGAAGGTGCGCAAACGTTTTACCACCTACGGGCTGTCGGCGGATGCCGATTTCTCGGCGCGCGATCTGCGCATGCATCCGGGCGGCGTCGAATACACCGTGCTTTACCACGGCAAGCCCCTGGGCGATTTGAAACTGCGCTCGCCGGGGCGCCACAGCGCGACCAACGCATTGGCCGCGGTGGCGGTGGCGCAGGAGCTGGAGATTCCTTTTGCGCAGACGGCCGAAGCGTTGGCGGCGTTCAGCGGCATTCATCGCCGCTTCGAAGTCAAAGGCGAACCGAAGGGCGTGTTGGTGATCGATGATTACGGCCATCATCCGGCGGAGATCCGCGCCACCATCGGCGCCATTCGCGATAGTTGGAAGCGGCCGCTGACGGTGATTTTTCAGCCGCACCGCTACTCGCGCACCCACGACTTGTTCGAAGAGTTTTTGACCGCGTTCGAAGGCGCCGATCGTCTGGTGCTAACGCAGATTTACGCCGCCGGCGAAGATCCGATCGCCGGCGCCACCGGCGAGGCGCTCTATCAAGCGATCAAACGCCAGGGTCATTTGGATATCGAGTTCGTCGCCGACAAAAACCAGATCGCGGCGCAGCTGACGAGCAAGGTGACTCCCGGCGACGTGGTCTTGACGCTGGGCGCGGGGGATATCTACCGCGTTGGCGAAACGTTGGTGCAGCAACTGGCGGAGTAGGCGGGGAGACCGGAAGACTTGGAGCCGGGGAGACTGGGAGACACGGAGGTTCGGAGTGGCGTGATGGATTGTCGGGTGGCGCGCGGCGCAAGCGAGACATTTTACGCTGAGCATTTCATGGCGGAACCGACTGAGAATTCTGCGGCGACGGCACTGGGCGCCGAATTGGCGTTGGTGGCCGGACTGCGTGTCAAGTTCGACGAGCCGCTGGCGCGCTATACCTCGATGAAGATCGGCGGGCCGGCGGATTGTTTCGTCGAAGTCGAAACCATTGCCGCCATGCGGGCGCTCTTGCCGCTGCTGCGACTACACCAGGCGCGCATCACGTTTCTTGGCAACGGCAGCAATGTTTTGGTCAGCGACCGCGGCGTGCGCGGTGTGGTGGTACGCTTGACCGGGGAATTCAAGAAAGTCGAGTGGCGCGACGAGGAAAACCATGTGCGCGTGCACGTGGGTGCGGCCTGCGCGATTACCCAATTGGTGCGCGAAGCAGCGCGCAAAGGCTACGCCGGCTTGGAGTTTGCCGAAGGGATTCCCGGCACCATGGGCGGCGCGCTGGTGATGAACGCTGGCGCCTACGGCTCGGAGTTCGAAAAAATCGTTGCCCAAGTCGACGGCGTGCTACCGGACGGCAGCGATGCGCGATTTGCGCGCGCCGAGCTGAATTTCAGCTACCGCACCTCGAATTTGCCCGCCGGCATGGTCGTCACCGCGGTGCACTTGCGCCTCGCCAAGGACGAGGCGAGTCGCGTCAGCGCCAAGCTCAAAGAGTTGGTGACCAAGCGCAAGACCAGCCAGCCGGCAGGTTTTCCCAACTCGGGTTCGATGTTCCGCAATCCGCCGGGGGACTTTGCCGGCCGGCTGATCGAAGCGGCGGGCCTGAAAGGCTCGCGCGTCGGCCAAGCGCAGATCTCCGAGCGCCATGCCAACTTCATCGTCAACCTGGGCGGCGCCAAGGCGGCGGAAGTGAACCAGTTGATGGAACAGGCCAAGGCCGCGGTGGCGGAAAAATTCGGCGTGCAGCTCGAAGCCGAGGTGCGGCTGCTGGGCGACTGGGCCTGAGACGACAATGAACGTCAACGCGCTCAAAGTATTACGCAAGGACAATCGGCGGCGCCGCGCCAAGGATTGGCGCCGCTACCTGCGCGTTGTTGGCGTGATAGTTTTAGTTTGTATCGTTCTGGCGGCGGCCTTCGCGGCCCGCGATCGGATCGGAGTAGCATTGAACGATACTGCCGCGTTCATTCTCGACAATGAGTATTTCGCGGTGCGCGATATTCAGGTGCGCGGCAGTGAAAAAGTCGGCGGCAGCGAAATCGTTGCCATGACGGGCCTGCGCTACGGTGTCAATCTATGGAAGGTGGATGCGGCTAACATCGAGCAAAAAGTGCTGCGCCACCCCTGGGTGCGCCGCGTGCTGGTGCGCCGGGAGTTTCCACACCGCGTCGTGATCGACGTCGAAGAGCGCCAGCCGCGCGCCATCGTCGCTCTCGGCAAGCTTTATTACGTCGACTCGGACGGCCTGCTTTTCAAGGAGATCGACGCGGTGGAAAAAACTTCGTTTCCGTTGTTGACCGGATTGCGCGCCGATGAGTTGGCCGCCGGCGGGCCGGCGCTGCGCAAGCGGGTCCAGGAAGCGATGCGCCTGGGCGAGCTGATGACCCGCGATGCGCGGCCGCTGTCGGAAATTCATTTCGCCGGACCGGAACAGGTGGTGATCTACATGACCAAGTATCCCATCGCGCTGCGCATGGGCTGGGGCGATTGGCAAAACAAAATCGCGCGCTTGGATCGTGTGCTGGCCCTGTGGAAGGGCCATGAGGAGCGTTTGGCGTCGTTGGATCTGAGCTTTCGCGACCAAGTCGTGGCGCGTTTGCGCCGCGCGCAGCCATCGTAGGTTGGAGTTAATCAAGTCTACTCAAGAGGGGGAGTGAAGGAAGTGGGTTTATGGCCAAGAAAAACAGCATTGTCGCGGGTCTGGACATCGGCACATCAAAGATTTGCACCGTCGTGGGCGAGATGACCGACCATGGTGTGGAGGTCATCGGGCTCGGCACCCACCCATCGCAGGGGGTGCGCAAAGGTGTGGTGATCAACATCGAAAGCACCGTCGCAGCGATCAAGAAATCGATCGAAGAGGCGGAGTTGATGGCAGGTTGCGAAATCCACAGCGTCTTTACCGGCATCGCCGGCGGGCACATCAAAGGCTTCAATAGCCACGGCATCGTCGCCGTGAAAAACAAAGAGGTCGGCGAGCGCGACCTCGAACGGGTGCTCGACGCGGCCAAGGCAGTGGCGATTCCCCAGGACCAGGAGGTGCTGCACGTCTTGCCGCAGGACTACATTATCGACGACCAGGACGGCATCAAGCAGCCGATGGGCATGTCCGGCGTGCGCCTGGAGGCGCGCGTGCATATCGTCACCGGCGCGGTGACGGCGACGCAAAACGTCGTCAAGTGTTGCAACCGCGCCGGCCTGAACGTCGCCGAAATCGTTTTCATGCCGCTCACCGCCGCCGAGTCGGTGCTCACCGAAGAAGAGCGCGAGCTTGGTGTTGCGGTGGTCGACATGGGCGCCGGGACGACCGAACTGGCGGTCTATCACGACGGCATGGTGAAACACACGGTGGTGCTGCCGATCGGTGGCCATCACGTGACCAACGACATCGCCACGGGTCTGCGCACGCCGTTTGGCGACGCCGAGCGGATCAAACAGCGCTTCGGTTTGGCCAAAGCGGCGCTGGTGCCGGACGACGAGCGCGTCGAAGTGCCGAGTGCCGCCGGCAAATCGTCCGGCAGCGTGTCGCGCCAGATTCTTTGCGAAATCATCGAGCCGCGTCTCGACGAAGTCTTCCAGCTAGTGCGCAAAGAGATCGCGAAGTCGGGCTACGAAGAATCGTTGCCGTCCGGCGTGGTCATGACCGGCGGCTCGATGCTCTTGCCGGGCGCCATCGAGATGGCCGAAGAAATCTTCGGCATGCCGGTGCGGCTCGGCTCACCGATGCACATCAATGGGCTGGTCGACGTGATCTCCAGCCCCGTTTATGCCGCCGGCGTTGGCTTGGTGCTCTACGGCATGCAGCGCCAGGACGGCAATCTATTTCGCGTGCGCGATGAAAATCTTCTGGCGAAGTTCAAACACCGTATGTCTGATTGGTGGAGCGAATTCTTTTAGAACAAAAATTTTAAAAACAGTTTTGAGGAGGATTTATGTTTGAGATTGTGGAGCAAACGCAAACGTTAGGGGCGCGCATCAAAGTAATCGGCATCGGCGGCGGCGGTGGTAACGCCGTCAATACGATGATCGGCGCACGGCTCGCCGGCGTCGACTTTATGGTCGCCAACACCGACGCACAGTCGCTGGAAAAGAGCCAAGCTGGCGTGCGCGTGCAGTTGGGCGGCATGGTCACCAAAGGACTGGGCGCCGGTGCCAACCCGGAGATCGGCCGCAAGGCGGCGTTGGAAGACCAGGAGAAGATCAAGGAATATCTCTCCGGCTCCGACATGATTTTCATCACCGCTGGCATGGGCGGCGGCACTGGCACGGGCGGGGCGCCGGTGGTGGCACGGGTGGCGCGCGACGTCGGCGCGCTGACCGTCGGCGTAGTGACCAAGCCGTTCTTGTTCGAAGGCAAGAAGCGCATGCGCCAGGCTGAGGAAGGCATCGAGGAATTGAAAGACAACGTCGATACCTTGATCGTCATTCCCAATCAGCGCCTGCTCAGCATCGCTGCCAAGACCACGACCATGCTCGATGCCTTTCACAAAGCTGACGATGTGCTGCTGCAGGCGGTGCGCGGCATCTCGGATTTGATCATCACGCCCGGCTTGATCAATCTCGACTTTGCCGACGTGCGCACGGTGATGGCGGAGATGGGGCTGGCGCTGATGGGCGCGGCATCGGCCACCGGCGAGAATCGCGCCGTCGAAGCGGCGCAAAAAGCGATCTCCAGCCCGCTGCTTGAAGACATTTCGATCCAGGGTGCGCGCGGCGTGCTGATCAACATCACCGGCGGCGCCGACTTATGCTTGCACGAGGTCAACGAAGCGGCCTCGATGATCCAGGAAGAAGCGCACGAGGACGCCAACATCATTTTCGGCGCGGTGATCGACGAACGCATGACCGACGAGCTGCGCATCACCGTCATCGCCACTGGTTTCGGCGAAGCGCGTCGGGAGCGCCGGCCGCAGCCCGAGCCGGAGCCGCAAGTGCAGGCGATCAACAATTTGACGTCGATGAACAACCTCAACGCGGCCCCAAAGCCGAACAAGAAAGTGGTCCATCTAGGTACCATCACCGACGATTTCGACACACCGACCTGGCAGCGTAAAAAGCAGGGCTCGAACGAAGTCGAAACTGTCACTTTGGACAAAGCCAACTTTCAGTTCGGCAAGGACAAGGAAGAGGACGATACCTACGACATCCCGACCTTCCTTCGGCGGCAGATGGACTAAACAAGCGGCAGAACACCCCATGTTTCCGGCATGCCGCAAACATGGGGTATGAGCATCACCTTCTTCTAAAGAGCACGCCTGCCTAGGCTGGCACGGTTGTCTTTGCTCGTGTCGGGGCGGCGCGAGTCATGACCAAGTTCGACGCGAAGGATTTCGGTTGACGAGGCTCAAGTAGCCCATTCGTCGCGCTTGCTACCGCTTGTACAACTGCTTGATAAACCCCGAGGACTCGAGTTCCTGCACTAAGCTCATATCGACGAAACTCTTCGCATCGGCCACCGCGGCCTTTTTGTCACGCGGGGCCATGTCGTCGAGCAAGGTCTTAACGCCCTCCGGGTGCGGATAGGGAATTTCCGGGAAGGCCGCGTTGTAAGCTTTGTAGGCGCGCTCCAAGCCTTCGGGGTCTTTAACTTTGAGGCTCTTGGCGATCAGCGCCTTGGTGTCTTCTTTGTTGGTTTTTATGTAGTGAAGCGCTTCGGTGAAAGAGCGCACGACTTTTTGCACCAGGGGGCGGCGTTCTTTGACGGTTTTTTCCCGGGTGACGATGGAGTTGACGTGGTATTGGATTCTTAGTTGACCGATATCGTAAAGGTCGCGAAAGCCCAACTTCTCGGCTTCGCGCACGAGCGGCTCGCCGAGGAGCGTGAACTGGGTCAGGTTGCGCGCCAGCGCGGCAAGGCGCTGCGGGTTTTCACCGGTGGCGATGATCTTGGTGTCTTTGTCTGGGTCGACGCCCAGGCGGCGTAGTGCCAAGCGCAGCGTCATGTCCGACGTCGTGCCTAAGCGATTGACGCCGCCGGTCTTGCCCTTGAGCTGCTCGACGCTGGTGATGTCGCCGGTTGAAACGATGTGGTCGATGAATAGCGGCAGGTTGGTCGAGACCATCACCGTATCGGCGCCGGCCATTTTTGAAGTCACGAGCGTCGCCGACGGCGCGACGATGGAATCGACCTCGCCGGTGAGCAGCGCTTGAATGACGATGGTGCTGGCGCTGATGTTGATGACTTCGGCGCTGAGACCGTTCTTTTTGAAAAAGCCTTTTTGATCGGCTACCCAGATCGGCGTGTTCGAAGGCGTGCTGCCGGCCCAGGCGATACGCATCTTGTCCTGGGCAAGGGATGGTTTTGCGTAGATTGATAAGATCGCGGCTAGCGCTATCGCGAGCGCGCATTGCTTCACCATGACAGCCTCCCGTTATCTTTTGTAGAGCTGCTTATAGAATCCGGCGTTCTCCAATTCCTGCACGAAGCTGGCGTCGACAAACGTTTTCGGATCGGCACTGGCCGCTTTGGCTTGTTTGGGTGCCATGTCATCGAGCAGAGTCTTTACACCATCGGTATGCGGTTTGGGTATTTCGGGGAACGCAGCGGCGTAGGCACGGTAGGCGCGCTCAAGCCCTTCGGGATCGCTCATCTTGAGATTCCTGCCAATAATCTGTTTCGCGCCTTCCTTGTCGGTCTTGATGTAGTGAATCGCTTCGCTGAATGCTCTGACGACTTTCGCTACCATCGGACGTTTGGTTTTGATGACCCGCTCGGTGGTCACCAGGCAGTTCCAATGAAAAGGAATCTTCATGGTGCCAAAATCGATCAGATCTCTGAAACCGAGCTTCTCGGCTTCGCGCACATGGGGCTCGCTGATGATCGTGTAGTGCACGATCCCCTTGCTCAGGGCCGCTAAGCGCTGCGGGTTTTCGCCGACGGCGATGATCTGGGTGTCTTTCTCAGGGTCGATGCCAAAGCGGCGCAGGCCGATGCGCAGGCCAGCGTCGGAAGTGGTGCCCAAGCGATTGACGCCGCCGATCTTGCCTTTGAGCTGCTCCGGACTGGTAATGCTCGGAGCGCTAACCACGTGGTCGACGAAGTGCGGCACGTTGGCGAAGATCACCACCGTGTCGGAGCCGGCAAGGCGCGAAGTGACTAATGTCGCCGCAGTGCCGATGGTCATGTCGACTTCGCCCGTGAGCAGCGCTTGAATGACAATTGTACTCGCGCTGATGTTGATCAGCTCGGCTTGCAAGCCGTTCTTTTTCAGAAAGCCTTTTTGATCGGCCACCCAAGTGGGTGTGTTGGATGGCGTGCTGCCGGCCCAGGCGATGCGGACTTTGTCCTGGGCGCTAGCTGGGGCATTAACGCCGAAGCCCGTGGCCATTAGCGCAGCGAAAAACACGATCGGCGATAGCGGTCTGTGTCTCAAATTTCTCTCCTGGTGCCGCTAGCTCTGGATTTGCCGGGGAACTGGAAGCGGCTTTGAATTGCGCGGAATATATCGTTTGGTCCGGTGCACTGCAATGCCGGGGAATTGGCATTGTCGCTCGATCGCGATTATGATCGCGCCAATAAACGGCGCGAAACCACGGAGAGCGCTGGCCTCGAAGCAAGGGTTCAAGTAAATTTGGGCAGTACTTTTCCGAACTTCGTGCCCTTCGCGTCTTCGTGGTGAAAGATCCTAATCGCATGATCGCTGAAGAAGAAGATAATTTACTCATGCACACCGGCAAGGGCACACCTTGCGGCGAATTGATGCGGCGCTATTGGCAGCCCTGCGTTTTGTCTGGCGAACTGGGCGCGGACAAACCGTTGCCGGTGACGATCTTTGGCGAAGAGATGATTCTGTTTCGCGACGGCGCCGGCAAGCCGGCGATGATCGGCCGCTACTGCGCGCACCAGGGCGTCGACATGATCTATGGCCGCGTCGAGCCGGACGGCTTGCGCTGCATGTATCACGGCTGGCTCTTCGATCCATGCGGTAAAGTGCTGCTGCGCGGCGAGTGGCTGCCGGGAAAAGAGCGGCGCTGGGACGTCGGTCAGCCTTCTTATCCGGCGATGGAAATCGGCGGCGTGATTTTTACTTACATGGGTCCCGGCGATCCGCCGGCGCTGCCCGCATTGTTTTCGTCGTCCGCGGCGCCGATTGAAATCGCCACGAGCCAGCGTGAGCAAAACTACTGGCAAGGAATGAGCGATTTACCCGAGGTCACCAGAGCAGACTCCCGCTTCTGGGTGCCGAACCTTGTGAACGCGGCTGCCGTGCTACGTTGGTTTGTGCCCGTGGACGACGCGACCCATGTGCAATTTGTTTTTCGCTGCCCGGATGGCGGTTTGCCGGGCGGCGAGCCGCTTAAAGACGCAGCGGCGACCCTGCGCCAAGCGATCCGCGATCTGGCGATAGCTACCCCAAGCTGACGATCATTCATCCGGCACGAGTTTCCCGGCGGGCGTTGCGCAGCTGTTTTTTTCATTGACAAGCTTCCGACAATTGGGCTATCGAGGCCGTGCATTTCACAAGGAGGTGTGAACATGGAGCTCGGAAAGACGTGGCAGTTTATTGTCGACAACGGTGTTTATTTCGGCATGAAAGTTCTTGGTGCCATCGCCATCTGGATCATTGGCCGTTGGCTGATTGGTTTGGCTGTCAAGCTCGCGACGGCGGCGCTTGACCGGCAAAAGGTCGACACGACACTGTCGCGCTATCTCGGCACGGTGATCTCGGGCACCTTGACGATTATTCTGGTCGTCGCCATCCTCGGTTTCTTCGGTGTGGAAACCACCAGCTTTGCGGCGATTGTTGCTGCCGCGGGCGTCGCCATCGGTATGGCGTGGAGCGGTTTACTGGCCAACTTCGCGGCCGGCGCATTTATGATGGTCCTGCGGCCGATCAAAGTCGGCGACGACATTACCGCCGGTGGCGTGACCGGAACGGTGAAAGAGATTGGCCTGTTTGCGACTACGATCAACACGCCGGATAATGTGTTGACGATGGTTGGCAACAATAAAATTTTTGGCGACACGATTCAAAACTACACGGCGAACCCGTACCGGCGCGTCGATTTGAAAGCGCAGCTAACGGACGCTGCCGATCACCATTTGGCGATCAAGATGCTCAAAGAGCGGGTGGCTGCGGTGCCCAACGTGCTCAAGGATCCGCCGCCGGACGTGGCGATCATGGAATTGAACGGCACCGGGCCGTGTCTGCTGGTGCGCCCGTACTGCAACAACGCGCACTACTGGCAAGTGCATGCCGATACCAACCAGGTGATCAAGCAGACGATGATTGACGGCAAATTCCCAGGGCCGGTGGGCGAGATGATCGTGCACAACCGCAGCTAGCGGTAGCGCTGCTGCGCTTGCCAGAGATTGCTGGGCGAATCATCGGCGCGGTTATCCGGTGCCGCCGAGATAACTTCGCTGGCTGATTGTCTAACTGCTGCCGCCTGAGCCTTGCGCCCTTCGAACCGGCGCACTGCTTTGTCGAGGCAATCGTTGAGAATTCTAGCGGCGAGCGGGATGTTTTTCGCAAATGCGCTGTCATGATCCCCCGGTAGCTGGTAGCTTTGCACGCTGCCCGTGGCGAAGCGCCGCCAGCCCAGCGTGGGTTCGAGGGCGTGCCACTTCTCATTGACCAGGAGCACCACAGGCCCAGCGTAGGGCGTGAAGCGGCAGCGATGGGCGGCGAGGTAGTAGTGTTTCTCGGCCGCGCCCATGGCTTCGATGCGATAACCCGATGCACCGAGGTTGTCTGTGTGCAGCGCGCGCAGGTGCGCGAGGTGGTCAACCTTTCGTGAGAACGCCAGGACCCCGGGCGCCGAACTTGCCTTGGCGAGAAAATAACCAACGCGGTCGCGGCCGCGCAGGCTACGGAGCGCGGCCAGGTGGTACGCGGCGCGCGCTTGAATGTAGTCGCGCAGCCAGGCGCACGCGCCGAATTTTTTATGGAAGCGCAGTCGTTCCTGCGCGCAGCGCAGCATGTACTTGCCCAGCGACCAGGCGTGGGTGTCGTATAGCCCCAACAGTCCTACTTGTTCACCGAGAGCATTGAGGCGCTGCGCAGTGGCATAGGCGACGATGCCGCCGCCGCACTCGGCGAGGAGATAGTAGGGGCCGCGCGGCTGCACCGACTGAATGTCGTCGACCGCATCGTTGACGATTTCACGCAACGAGCGGCGCGCTGGTTGGTTGCCGTCGGCGCCGTGCGCGCGGACGCCATAAAACGAGTAGCTCGCGTCGAAGTATCGGGAGAGCTGGCTGAACTTGACGTACTCGCTGCGAAAGCCGCCGCGAAAAGGAAAACAGAAGACCGCGGTTGCCCCCGGATTCTCACTCAAGACGACGACGCGCTGCGCCGCTGCCGTGCTCGCCCCGGGCTGGAGCCCGGAAGAATCGACCGCCATCACCTTGGCGACTTGGGCGACGGTCGGTCCGTGAAAAAAAATCGCAGGCGCAATGCCGGTGGCGAACTCGCGATTGAGCCGCGTCAACACGCTCGACATCAGCAGCGAATCGCCGCCCAGATCGGAAAAGTTATCGTCAACGCCGATTTCCGCACGGGTGAGCACGTCGGCCCAGATGGCGACCACCTGTTTCTCCAGCGGTGTGCGCGGCGCGATGTAGCCATTTGCCAGTGCGGGCCGCTGGCGGCTGGGCTCGCGCAGCGCCTGGCGGTTGATCTTACCGTTGGCGGTGAGCGGCAGGTCGTCCAACATGACAAAGTCGGCCGGCAGCATGTAATCGGGCAGCGACTCCTCGAGGTGTTGGCGCAGGGCCGACACCGTTGGGGTTCTGTCCTTGTGTGCCACCACATGGGCAATCAGCTGTGCGCCGCTCGCAGGGTTCGGGCGCGACACAACGACTGAGTCTTTGACCGCATCATGGCTGCGCAGTCGGCGTTCTACTTCGGAGAGCTCCACGCCGTAGCCGCGAATCTTGACGCGAAAATCTTTGCGCCCTTTGTGGACGAGGCCGCCATCGGCAAGCCGGAGTCCGAGGTCGCCGGTGGCATAGACGATCTTGTTGGGATCTAGCGGATCGCGGTTGAACTTGGCGGCGCTCAGTTCCGGGTTACGCCAGTAACCCGGAGACAAGTACTTGCTGCGCACGACGATTTCGCCGGTTTCACCCGGCGCTACCGGATCGCCCGCTTCGTCTACTAACAGTATCTCTTTATCGCGAACCGGATAGCCGACCGGCACCTCTTTGCCCGCAAGGGTTGTGTTTGCATCGATATAGAACTGCGTCAACATATGGCTTTCGCTGGAAGAAAGGCCGGTGGCCAAGAAGGAGTCGCGGCCGAAGTGTTTCTGATAAAGCTCGACATCAACACCGCGCACGGTCTCGCTGCGCAGCCGCAGCAATCTTAGCTGAGGAAAACGATCGGCCGCGGTCAGGCCTTCGCACAGACCACGAAACAACGGCGCGGCCACCGGGCAAAAGGTGATGCTTTCGTTGTGGAGCCAGCGGCGCAAGCGGTCGATGCCCGCCTGTTTGACGTCGAACATGAGCAAAGCGGCGCCGTTCAAGAGCGCGAAGAATGGGTTGGTGATGGCGTTTGATGTGCCGGAGGAAAGATGGGCGATGCGATCTTTAGCGCTGTAGCCGTCGCTATTGGTGCGCACCATTACGTGATGGAGCAGAGTGTTGTGATTGTTGATGACCCCTTTGGGTCGCCCGGTGGAGCCCGAGGTGTGCACGACAAAAGCAAGATCGTCGGGAGCAATGGAGCGGCCGAGATTGTCGCCGGATAGACTGTAGTCGATTGATTCGACGGCGATCGCCCGATGGCCCGGTCGCTCCAGTGCCTTGGCCAGCGCGGCATTATTGCCGTCGTGTAGAACTAGCTCCGGCGCGCAATCTTGCATGATCTGGTGAAGACGCGCTTTGGGCGCCGATGAATCGAGCAGCACAAAGGCACGACCGGCTTTGAGAACGCCGATTATGGCGGCGACCTGCGCGATGCTTTTGTCGATCAGGATGATAATCGGTTCCGCGCCGGTGTCGCCGCGATGCAAGATGCTGCGCGCGATGCGATTGGCCGCGGCATTCAGTTCGGCGTAAGTAATGCTGCGATCGGCGTCCTTAATCGCTAGCTGTTGCGGATAGAGACGAACGATTTTTTCAAAGCGGACTGGTATTGAAGTCTCGACATCTTCGATCGGGAACTCGACAAAAGTACCGGATCGATGCTGACACTTTCCGCGGATGGCTACTTGCTCGGGAGGAAGTTGGACCATTGATGCGTTCATACGATTGCGTTTCCTCGTTGCCCTTTCTGTAGCAGCCCGTATTGCGATTGATTCTAGTCGCGAACTCCGTAGCCATGCAACCAAAGGTGTAAACTACCGGAATGCTCATTCGGGCCTACGCAATTTTCGGCCCCCCCCCGGTGCAGGAAAACACGGCAGGATGCAATCGCGGTAGGCGCGCAAAAATCGGCAGTTTTAGCGGCGTTTTGGTTTGCTTGAAGATTTTTCCGGAATTTAAGCAGCGAATCGGCGGCAAAGAGAACTAAAGAATGACCCTGGCTGATTGCCCGAACTCATGGCCGTTACGGCAGGGCGTATCAATTTGGAGGCACGCCCGTTCGCCGCGTGCACAGTCGGCGATCGCGCTGAAGTGAATGCGTTGACTGCTTGGTCAGGTGGTCTGTCAAGGCAAATCAGGCGGCCGATTCTTTGAGCGCCTGCCGCAAGTAACTGCGGTCAATCGTGACGATCGGACCGGACCGAGGCGCGCCGCTGTTTCTTCTCCGACTGGTGATGCTTCGCTTCCAGCATGCGCTGTTTGGCGCGGCGCGAGCGTTTGCGCTTCTGCCGGCGGATCTTTTCGATTTCTTGTTCCTTGGCGGCTGCTACGCCGCGCTGCTGGGCTTCGATCTTTTCGAGCAAGAGCCGGCGTGCCAGAAACCGATTGAGCCCTTGGGAACGCTCCTGCTGGCACTTGACGCGAATACCCGTGGGCAGATGATGGAGCACGACGCAGGACGCGACTTTATTGACGTTCTGCCCGCCGGCGCCCGACGAGCGGATGAACTGTTCGTCGATGTCCTGCTCGCGCACACCCAGGGCGAGCATACGCTGGGCGAGCTGCTCTTCTTTGTCGGAAGAGATGGGGAAATTGGCCATAAAGCACCGGCTGGCGTTTTACCAACCACGATACAACAATCGTTGGCAGATCGTAATCGGATGCCAACCTGAATCAAACAATCCGGCTTCTAATCGAACATATCCTCGAAGGCGGTGAATTTTTTGCTGTTGCCTCGGGCGACGATCAGGCCGAGCTTGCCGTCCTGCCAGCCAAGGGTGAGCGAGAACTGGAGCGGCTTGAGCATGCTGGCGCCGTCGGCGAACGAAGCGTTGAAGCGGGTCGGCAGTTTGAACAATTCAAATTTCTGATTGGCTGGCACCGAGGCAGGCACGGAGGTTCCGACTCGGAACACTTTGATGTCGGGCAGGTCGAGGTCTTGGTCGGTTAACTTGATGTACTTCCAATCGGTGATGCCGAAAGTCGGCACGTTGATCTTCACCGGCGGGGCTGGCAACCCGAAGGCGTTGGCGATGGTTGCCGCGATATCGAGATCGCCGGTTTTTCCCAGCGCGCTGGGAAAGCGCGGGTCGCTGGTGCTGCCGCTGTTGTTGATGCTGACCTTTTTGTAAGTGAGGTCGCCGGTCTGCGCGATAGCGTCCCAGTAACCGTAGAATTGGGTAAATTGATCCGCCGCGATCACCGGGATTGGCAGCGCCAGCTTGTCGAGCGGCAAGAACAGCGCGCCGCTGACGTTGAGCAGCGGCAGCAGATCTACCATGTTAGGCGTGGCGCTCTGCGGCGCATTATAGGCGAAGCGCTTTTTTTGCATGGCGATCGGGAACTGTTGTTCGATGCCGGGCATCTTGAGCGCCAGAGACCAATCGACGTCGAGGCTGCAGTGGCGCAGTCCGCCGGTTTTCGTCAGCCGAAAGCCGCCCGCCAGGTCGACGCGAAAAAACAGATTGGCAAGCTGGATGCCGGTCGGCAGCTCAGCCGGCGTCAGATCGAGGGCGAAAGCGGTGCGCCCTTGCAGCGCGATCTGCTCGGTGCCGAGCTCGATCCGGCCGCCGAGCCACTCGCGCCCCTGCCAGTAAAGAGCGCCTTCGACAAACTGGCTCAGCTCTCCCCCTTGGGCACGGATGCCGCCGCGCCCGGAGATTTCCGCGCGCGCTTTCGAATTGGCCGCGCCGAACAGCCGGATCTTGCTATCGCCTGCCAAGTGAAACGACGGCGCACCTGGTTGGCTCAAATCGATTTTGCCGCTGAGGGTCATCTGGCAATCCTTCAGATCGATGCCATTCCAGTTCCAGGCGCCGCTGTCGAGCCGCGCTTCGACTTCGATGCCGTTATTGGAAACCTTGCCGCTTGCCTGGCTGAAGGTCTTGCCGAGGATTTTCAACGTCCCCGCGCCGCCGAGATCGAATGCATTCGCCGGACCGACGCGGCCGGCACTGGCCAGGTTCAGCTCGATCAAGCGCTGGCCGCCGATTTGAAAATTGGGCTTGTAGTCGAGCGCGCCGCTAACGAAGCAATGGGTATGGCTGATATCGACGATGCCATTGACTACTGCGGCGCCGCCGAAGAGCTTCAGTGCGCCGCTGCCGCGGAGCGCGAAGCGGCCGCCGGTGTGGAGCATCAGCTCGATGGGATTAGCTTTGCTGCCCGCGTTGATTTCAACGATTCCCGGCAGCGGCTGCCAACTGCCGTATACGGTAGCGCTGACTTGCGCGAACGAGCGCGCGCCCGCGGCCCGGCCGCTCAGTTTCAACCGGCCGCTTATTTGCAGCGGCAGCTCCACCATCAGGCCGGCGACCGACAGACGGAGCGGCTCGAGGTCGAGCGCGCTGATCAAGTTGAAAGTGCCATCCGTGAACAGATAGCCCAAAAAACTGAAGCGCTGATCGTCGAGAACTTTGACTTCGGCGCCGACCAATACGCCGCTTGCGCCGGCTGCGGGCACGGGGAGCGCCGCGAGCGCCGCAGCGTCAAAGGCGTCGAATGGTGCGCTTCGAAGCAGCGAGTTGGCCGGATCGCTGGGATCGTAGAGCGGTGTCGCCGGTCTGGAAAAATTGGGCCGATAGGAGGTAAGCCACGCCGAGTCGGCGTATTCGCCCAGGAGCGGCGTCCGCGGCGCACCCAGGCGATGTATCTGCAGGCTATCGAAGCGCGCCGCCGTGTTGGCGTCGCAAGACAGGCCGAGCCGGCCGGCTTTGAATGGGTTATTCGAGTCTTGCACGTCGAGCCGGTCGCGCCCGTCGACGGCGACGCGCAGGCGCACGCGGCCGCTGGCCAGCGCTGGCGCGGCGCCGTCGCTGCGTACGGTTACGGTATAGCTGCGCTGCCGTTCGGTGTCCTGGCGCAGCTGTTGCAGCACGGCGGTTTGGGCGCCGCGCACCTTTACGAGCTCCCAAGTTTTCGCGCGCGGGTTCATGGCGAAGCGATAGTAGTTCTTCTCATCTTGGTAACCGAAGACGACACCAACGGCGTTTTCGCCGGCGGCGCGGAGCACCGTGGTGCAGCTGACATCGTCGTACTTGTTGGCGCTCAGCACGAAACTGGGCGCGGCGCTGCCGCGATGGGCGAGGGCGCCGCGCTCGATTTGCCAGCTGCCGCGCGCGCCCGGCGGCTGCACTTCCCAGCCCGAAAGGCTCGGGTTGGCAAAGCGCTCATCGAGCACCAACCGCGGCTTTGTCTCCGCCACCGGCTTGTCGCGTTGGGCGAACGCTTGGGCTGCTTGTGCGGGCGTCAAAAGCACGAACGCGGCGCTGGCGTCGAAGCCGACAAACGAGCCGTCGAAGTCAAAGCGGCGGAGCTCCGGCGGCAGGAGCGCCAACAACGCAGCAGGGCTAAAATCGGGCGGCTGTTTTTTGACGCTGTCCAGCCACTGGCCGAAATCGTTGGTTGTCTCTTGCGCCTGCTTGAGTATCTCTCCTATCCCTCCGGCGATCGCCTGAACGATGGTGATCAGCGTGCCCAGGTTGACGGTGTAGTTCACTTCGCGGGTCAGCAGCGCGCCATGTTCGGGAAACATGCGCACCAGCGCCGGCGGCAGCGTGATGCGCGCATTCTCGATGGAAGCGCGGATGGTATTCGCCAGCGCGCCGTCAGGATCGATGGGCATCATCGGATCGGCGAGCAGGCCAAAGATTTCAAACAGCGCCAATGGCGAGAAGCTTGGAAAGGGCCGCTGCAAGTCGAAGTTGACGCCGAAGCCGGCCAGTCGGATGTTGACGCAAAGATTGTTGAAAAACGGCGTGCCGTCGGTGAGCAGCGGGATGACTGTGTTCGGCGCAGCGGCGACGATCACGAAGTAGTCGTTGCAAACGTAGGTCAGGCCGTTGTGCGCGTCGCCCAGCATGAGATCGAAACTGAGATTGTAGTTGGGGGCGAACAGCGTGCCGAAAAACGGCGCGAAGCGGAGCCGCTTGAAATCCTGGCGAATAACGTTCGGCGCGATCAGCTGGAGCCCGTCCCAGAACGGCGCGCAGCTTTCGCCGCCGAGAATGCCCGGCGAGTACTCTTTGCGCAGGTCGATATCGAAGTCGAAAACCGGCAGCAAAAAATCGATCTCGCCCAGGACGATCGGAATCACGTCGAGCTTAAAGCCCAGGCGGCTTCGTTCCGGCAGGCGCACGCCGATGCCCACGGTGTCGGCCGTGTTCAAGTCGTCGACCAGCGGCGGCGCGAGCTTCAGCTCGCCGGCAAAGGCGACCACCAGCGAATTCTTGGTGTAGCCGTAGCCGATGCGCGCATGGTTCAAGCGCAGGCTGACTTTGGCTTCCTCGACGCCGGCCTGGTTGCGGTAGCTGCCGAAGGCGGGCAGCGGAATCGGCTCGCCGCCCTCGACATTGAAATAGACATAGTCCGCCGACAGGCCGACTTTGAAGACCATGGCGCCGAGCGGCGCCAGCGGATCGTCCGGCTTGAAGCCTTCGAGCTGGGCGCCGCCTTCGACGCGAACCTCGCTCGGGTTCTGAAACGGCAGCACCAGCCGGACGTCGCGCAGAACAAAGTCCAATTTGGTATCGAAGGAAAACTGGTGCAGCGTCGCGTCCATCAGCGCCATGTAGGCTTCGACAAGACTTTGGTAGGTGGCGCGGTTGGGCGCGCCGACCAGCTGCTGCACGGCGAAGATCGCCTCGGTGAGAAATTTGCGCGCGCTGTTGTCGAACCATTGGCTGCGCTTGCGCCGGAGCAT
The DNA here is from genome assembly GCA_016874755.1 of Deltaproteobacteria bacterium. NCBI lineage: Bacteria > Pseudomonadati > Myxococcota > Myxococcia > Deltaproteobacteria bacterium. The sequence continues at coordinate 38,507 of VGTH01000040.1, forward strand.
GGCTTTGAGGTCCAACTGCGCGGCGCCGGACGATTGCTCGATCTGTTCTCGCAGGCTGTCGATTTCGTTTTTCAGATTGCGGATGGCGCTGGTTAACTGCGGCTCGGTCGCTTGCAGCCAACGATTCTGGTAGTCCCATTGGCCGGATGGCGCTTTCAATTCGTTTAGCTGGCCGAGGCTCAGAGGAAAATGGGGCAGAGCAATCGGCACGGCGAGGCGGCCGATGCCAAAGGAAAATTCTCGATCGGACAAGTCGAACCGGCAGTTTTCCAACTGCACGCCGGCGAAACGGCCGTCGAAGCCCAGGCTAAAGCTGAACTGGCTTTGCTGCGCGCCGCCGGTTTCGATGGAGCCCAAGGCGAGCTTGATTTCGCGCAGGCGCAGATCGAATTCGATGTCGAGATCGATGGCGTTGGCACCGCCATCGATGCCGGCGGGAGCGCTCATGCCGCGCGCCAAGCCGGCAATCATATCAAACAGATCGGCCTGAATGCCGGCGTCGTCGAAGCGGCACGCCACGCTCGCGGCGCAGCGCCCGCCGGCAAACTGCACATCGAGAGCCGCGCTGCCGGTCAAATCGGTGAGGCCGACGGCTTTGAATAGTTTCGCCATGTGCGCCGCGAGCGCCGGCGGCACAGGCAGCGCGCTCTTGGTCGGATCGATGGGGCGCAGTTGGAAGTGGCCGGCCAGCGCAACCCGGCCATTGGCAGCGCCGCTCGCGCCGCTCAGATCGAAGTTGATGGAGTTAACGCCGATGTGGATCGGCGGCTCGGTTTGCGCCAAGCCGGGCAAGTTGATGTCGAGCGCAAGCGGCTCGAGCACCTCCAGCTCCAGATACGGTTCGCTCGCGCCGTTGGCGCCGCTGCGCAAACCGCTTTGTAAGCGCGCCTTGATCCAGCGCGCGCGGTCCGTGTCATTAATGACGAGCAGCTCGCTGCCGGGCACTTGCGGCAAGGGCGGCGGGCGCAGCTCCAGCTCGACCGCGAGATCGCCGTTGAAGACGCCGCTGGCGGCGGCATTGTCGAACGCCGCGCCATTCGCATAAGTGATCGCCAGCATGAAGCGCGCGTTGCGCACCGCGGGGCGAAACTCTTCGGCGATAAAGCGCCACAGTGAGCTGAGATCCGCCACCGCCGCAGCCAGGCGCAGCACGACCTTGCCGTCGTTTTGCCAATCGACAAAGGCGCTGATCTCGCTATCGTCGGGGGGCAGCGGAAACTCGAGCGGCAGCCGATCGAGGCCAATGCGCTGGCGAATGTCGGCCCAGGTGAGCACGGTTTCGATGGTCACCGATTCGAGCCTCCTGGTTTCGCTCGCTTCGTCGTGGCTCACAGCGATGGCCAGCCGCGCGGTTGGCACCACGCCGAGATCGCCGAGCTTGAGACCGTTGACGTGGACGGCCAGGCGCGTAGCGTTCGTCGAGTGAGCAAACGTCAGCGCGGCGTTTTGCAGCGCTATGGTTCCGTTGGGCAGTTGCAGCGTGCCGCTGGCGCTGCCCTGGGCGGTCAGGCCGTCGTCTTGGTGTTGTCCGGCCAATGTCAGGCTATCGATAGTCAACTTGGAATCGGCGCGGCCAAGGCTTAGCACCAGCGGCGCTTCGAGGGCGGCGGAGAGCGCCCGGTGGTTTTTGTCGAGGCCGAAGTTCAAGCGCAGCCAGTTTACTGCGCCGGCGCTCTCCAGCGCGGCGACTCTGCAACAAGTATTTTCGAGCATCGACTTGGACAAAAATGGCACTCTCAGCTCGGTCGAAGTGCAAGGCGCCAAGGGCGGCGACGACAAGTATTGCGGCGTCAACTGCGATCAGACCAACGGCAGCGGTTGTCCCGCCAAATGTCACTGTCATCGCAACGAAGGCCGTTGCGCCCATGACGGTCGCTGAGGAGGGCCGCGAAATCAGTCCGCGGCTCACCGGATACGTCGAGTGATTGAGCACGCTCGGCGACCTGGGTCGGGGAACCTCCCCACGACACTACCGATTCGCCGTCGAGAAGCGGAGCGGGCCAATCCTTCACGGCACGGGAAGAGTAAAATTTAGTTAGATTGTGTCGTGAGCCCCGGTTCAGCTTGGTGGGCACTGGGGAGAGTCTGGCGGAGAAGGGAGGGAGTCGAACCCTCCGGGGACCTTACGGCCCCCTGACTGGTTTTGAAGACCAGCGGCACCACCGGGCACCTTCCTTCTCCATATGTAAAATCAGGTACTTACAAGTATGGGGTGTGTTAGAGCCCTTTTATTTTGCCATTTTTTTCGCCGGTGCCAAAAGCCTTGGCGATGTCCTCACCGACTAGCTGCAGCAAATAACGCTTGTGCATCTGAACCGAGGAGTGGCCGGCGGCGAGCATCGCAAGATCTACGTTGATACCCTGGCGTGCCCACTCGGTCAATGCAGTGTTGCGGTAATTGTGGAACACGAACTTCTTAACGTCGCCTGCCTTGACCGCCCGCTCCACTCGGTAATCAACCATCCCTTTCGTGATCGCTCGGCCATCTTCGCGCGTGAAGACCAGCGCGTTGATATTCTGGACAATCCCCCCAGCCCGCTCAGGCAGGGTCCCAGCGGAAAAGATCGCCGAATACCGGAGTGATCGACAAACCGCGCGTAATAGCGCACGCTTGGCTTGGCCCCAGGCTCCATGACGATCTCGCAACGATAAAGATTCTTTTCTACTTTAGAAAACTTCATCCCATGCCCCTCCTTTCCCTGGTTCTGTGTTTCATGTTGGCTCCTCCTTTCCCGAAAAATTTCCTTTCTCGACGCCGTGGCGCGCTGCAAGCACACGGTGGGAAGAATTATGATGATTTAGCAGCTAAACGGACTCCTAGGAGCGTTCGCGCAGTTTCTTGCGCGTGGCTTCGTCCCACTTCCGGACGATGAAGGCTTGATGTTCTGGCAAGACCGCCGAGACCCGAATGTAGCCTTGGGGCAAGCGGGTACCGTTACATCTGGAATCGAGAGTCTGATCAGGCACCTCATCCGGTGGCGCCGCGCGGCATCGATCAATACGTTGCTCACTAGCTGCACTAGCTAAAGTTTGTCCAGTATATTAACAGCGTTCCGCTCCTGGGTCCCGGCCGCGCTGCGGCGGTGGCGCGCGAAATGTTGCTTATGGCGCCGCTCACTCGAACTCAGAGCGAGCGGGGACGTCGGTTTGCGTTGGCATGCGTTTTTTGGCTCTCAAACTGTGAATTCCTATTTCAAAATATCCTTCAACTGCTTCACCAGCGCCGGTTCGAGCTTGAACAGCGCCTTCACTTCCTTTTCGATCACCTCGCCGTCCAGCGGCTCGAGATCGAGCCGCGCCCGCTTGGCGTCGGCGAGAAACTCCGGATCCTTTATCGCTTCCATAAATGCTTTGCGGAGAATTCCGACCCGCTCTTTCGGCGTCCCAGGAGGCATCACATAGGGACGATTAATGACGCCGTTGACGCGGCTAAGGGTCTGGATCATCGTCTTGGCGTCATCGCTCTTCGCCAGATCGACAGCCCATGGCAGATTGGGAAACTCGGGATGGCGCCGCAACCCTGCTTGCAGGATGAATAATATTTCGCCGTTGTCCATTTCGTTGCGCCAGTTGGCACGAAACGATTCGATAGAGTTGCAAATGCCTTGCACCTCACCCGCGTTAAACGCGAGCCGCACGGGTCCGGTGCCCTTATACCCGCTGACCAACTGCAGCGGCAGCCCCAAAACCGTTTTTAGCAGCTTGGGAATATCGTCGGTGCCCCCGCCCGGCGCAATGCCGCCAATTTTTAGCATGGTACCGGAAGCTTTCCACTGCTCCACGCTAGTGATCCCGGCGCCCTTCGCGACGCCAAAGAGAAAATTGTCTTGCGCCGGTACCCCGAGAAACTCAAACCGTGGGGCGTTAAATTCAACGCCGGGGAGTCCGAGCATCTGCTGTAAGAATAGACCGCCAACGAAGGTCCCGACCGAAAGACCATCGGGGCGGGATACGCGGTACACATGGTTGGCCGCAAGCAACCCGGCAGCCCCAGGCATGTTGTCGACGAGCATCGTCGGGTTGCCAGGAATGTATTTGCCGAGATGGCGCGTGATCGCCCGCGAATAGGTATCGAAGCCGCCGCCCGGCGGCGCGCCGACGATGAAGCGAATGGTTTTGCCTTTGTAAAAGGAGTCCTGCGCCTGAGCCGGAATATTCGCAATCAGAATAAGCAGCCCACCGATGAGAGAGGATAATCCGCGTCCGATAAAGCGCATGACATCACCTCGGTTGGGTTATAGACGACCTGCTGCCCCTTGTCTCATAAGTATAGGAAATTTAGACCGCGTTTTTTCTGCCCGGAGATATATCGCTGGACCGGTGCGGTTTCAATCGTCGGAGCGATTAGTGAAATTTGCGCTTTTGCCTGGGTCGGCTCCGGCCGCGCTGCGGTCGGTGGCGCGCCAAGTGTTGCTTATGGCGCCGCTCGGTCGAACTTAGAGCGAGCGGCGCCGTCGGTTTGCGTTGCCTGGGGAGAGTGGGAACCCGGTGAGAACTCTCCGCAGACCCGAAGCACACAATCCAGTCGAAGGATCAAGAACCGTGGTCAGCCGAACGTTGTCGATGTAGTTCCGGTCAACCGGCGTGCCATTGCTGCCAAACAAAAGTATAGTCGGTTGAATTCACTTGCGTTAGCCCCTTCCGCGTCCTGTCCGGGCAGCGCGCTCCGGATTTTTTCCGTATAGGAATTTTAAACGCGCTTTTCTATGACCCAGAGTCATAGCGGAGCACCGGCGGAATTGTCAATCCGTTTTCTACTTGATGAAAAACCCTGCGCTTCTATTGGTCCGCTCGGCCAGGATCGCTCCTATACCGAATTTTGGAGCCAACAGTTGAAGAGGTGGGTCTCATTCCGGACCGGCACGGTGTTGTCGAGCCGACCGTGAAGCATGAAGTTGTTCCAGAGCCGGGAGTGCGCTTCTACGTCGAGTTCTTTCGCTAAGCTCAACCAAGAAGCCAATAGCATTGTGAATGATTGAAGTGATATAGAAAGTAAAGGGTGACCCTATTTGGTTTTTGGACTTGCTAAGCTTCCGCCCGCCCAGGCGGCCAAACTGAACGACGCTCTTGGGGTACAGAATTGATCGATCCTCGAGCGCATAAAATAGCAGGAGGGAGACCATGGCGCCGCACAACTTTCCCGCAGTGTTCGATGCCGACGGACATGTGATGGAGACTGACGCCGATATCTTTGATTATCTGCCGCCTCCCTACCGCGGCCAGACGCAGCTTTTTACGGCGCCCTTCTTCCCCGGCCTCGATGCTTGGCATCGCGCCGCGAGCCGCGTTGGCGACGGGCTGGGGCGCGTGCTGGAGCGGCCCACTGCCCAGGATTGGCTCGGCTTTCTCGACGCTGCGTCGGTAGCCGTCAGTGTGTTGTTTCCCACCAATGGTCTGGCCCATGGCGTCCTCGCCGACCCGAAGTGGGCCGCTGGCTTGGCGCGAGGGTACAATGACTGGCTGTACGATCGCTTTTTGCGCGTCGCTCCCGACCGTCTCAAGGGCATGGCGCTGATCGCCATGCAGGACCCGGCGCAGGCGGTCGTAGAGCTGCGCCGCGCGGTTGGTGAGTTGGGTATGATCGGCGCCGTCTTGCCGGCGGTCGGACTCCCTGAGGCGCTTGGCCATCGCAGCTACTGGCCAGTCTATGAGGCGGCGCAGGATCTCAACTGTCTGCTCGCCGTGCACGGCGCGCCCACCTGGGGACTCGGGCTGGAAAAGCTGCGCAACTTGATCGAATTGCGCGTGCTCAACCATGCCATCGCCCAGCAAATCCAGATGACAAGTCTCATTTTGAGCGGCGTGTTCGAGATTTACCCCGGCCTGCGCATCGCCTTCTGCGAAGCCGGCTGTGGCTGGGTGCCCTACCTGATGGAGCGGCTCGACCGCGAGTACGCCAGCCGCCACACCCAGGTGCCCCTGCTCAAGCGCCCACCGAGCGAATACTTGCGCACCGGCCAAGTTTTCTTGCATGCCGAGCTGGACGAGCGCGGCCTCGCTTATGCTATAGAAGTGCTCGGCGAAGGCGCCTTTTTCTGTGCCTCCGACTTTCCGCACGAGCCGAAGCAGGATTTCATCCGCACGCTCGCAGAGTTCGCGGCCCGCGAGGATATTCGCGCCAGCGCGAAAGGCAAATTGCTCTGGGACAATCCCCAGCGCATGTACGGGCTAGTGTAGTGTCTTCAATATGAGCGTCCTTAAATTTGGCAACTGGTCATTTACTTTCACCACGAAGGGCCTAGAAGTTCACGAAAGTAAGAGAAGAAAAAACATGTTTTTTCCGAACTTCGTGTGCTTCGTGGTGAAAAACTATTAGCGCACTTCGACAAGTTACATCGAATTGCAGCAGCGCTGATCTGCAAATCGCCGCCGCAGTTGGGGCAATGTGTCTCGTCAAGGTCGAACCCGTTTCAGCAGCCGAGCCCAAGTCATGCGCGCCGGCGCGCTGTGTGTGGGAGCGTCCTCGCTTGCGGTCTCGGTGGCACGCTCTGGCGCAGCGGGAACGATTTGACGGCGCAGTAGTGCTCGGGCTTCACACCCGCCGGTGCAACCTCGCGCGCATCGATCATCACCTGCTTGTTGTCGGCCGCGCGATGCAACAAAAAAATCCGCCGCCGCCGATACCCGAAGAATACGGCTCCACCACGGCAAGCGCCGCGGCCACGGCCACCGCAGCATCGAATGCATTGCCGCCGCGTTCGAGAATTTCATAACCCGCTTCAGTTGCCAGCGGATGCGCCGAGGCAATCGCCGCGCTCTGCTGCGCGTGCGCCAGCGGCGCGACCACCAGCAAACAAAGGATAATACGTAAGTAGTTGATTTTTTCATTAAAGCCCAAAAGCTTACTTTACTCCTTTGGTTTTTCTCCCCGCCCTGCGATATGGCTCCGAGCATAGAAAAAGGTCCTTTAAAAATCCTCTCCATCCCGAGGAGCCGTTCATCCGGCGGCTGTCGGCGTCATTCAATCGTAGCGGTCAGGTCAAACCGACCATTCGACGGACATATCCTGGACTTGTCGGTGCGGCTCGATCATCATGCCCGCATGGGTAAGAGACTATTTGCGAGGAGACGATGATCGTCGGCGATTGGCTCAGAAACTTGGGTCTTGGCCAGTACGAGGCCACGTTCCGCGAAAACGAAATCGATGCGTCTGTCCTGTCGGACCTGACCGAGGACGACCTGGAGAAGCTGCGTATCCCGCTGGGGCATCGCAAGCGTCTGCTCAAGGCGATCGCGGCGTTGGATGACACGGCGATCGCGCCAAAGGCTACGGTCCCGCCCTCGGCCTTCGATGGCGCCGAGCGGCGCCAGCTCACCGTTATGTTCTACGATCTCGTGGGCTCGACCGCTCTGTCGGCCCGGCTCGACCCCGAGGACATGCGCGCCATCCTCGGCACCTATCATCGCTGTTGCACGGAACGGATCGAACGTCACGGCGGCTTCGTCGCCAAGTACGTGGGCGACGGGGTGCTCGCCTATTTCGGCTATCCGCTCGCGCACGAACACGACGCCGAGCGCGCGGTGAAGGCCGGGCTCTCCCTCGCCGACGCGGTACCCAAGCTTGCGACGACGGCCGACACGCCGCTGAGCGTGCGCGTCGGCATCGCGACGGGAACAGTCGTTGTCGGAGATCTGGTCGGAGCAGGCGATGCCCAGGAGCGCGGCGTCGTTGGAGAAACGCCCAACCTCGCGGCGCGCTTGCAGTCGATCGCCGGGCCGGGCATGGTCGTCATCGCCGAGGGCACGCGGCGGCTTCTTGGAAATCTCTTCGAGCTTGCGGATCTCGGCAACCAGGACCTCAAGGGCATCGCGGGGCCGGCGCGCGCCTGGGCGGCCCTTCGCGCCGGCTTGGCGGAAAGTCGCTTTGATGCCCTGCACGCGACCCACATGACCGCGCTCGTCGGGCGCGAAGAGGAATCCGAACTGCTCGCGCGACGCTGGTTATGCGTCACATCGGGCGAAGGCCAAGTCGTGCAGCTCAGCGGCGAAGCGGGCATCGGGAAATCGCGGCTCACCGCCGCGTTGATGGCGCACATCGCCGAAGAACCGCACACGCGTTTGCGCTATTTCTGCTCGCCGCAACACACCGACAGCGCGCTGTATCCGGTCATCGTCCAGATGGAGCGCGCCGCCGGGCTGGCCGATGCTGAAACCACGCAAGGCCAGCTCGACAAGCTGGACGACCTGCTCCGGCAAACTTCGACCGCACGCGAGGACGCCGCCCTCCTCGCCGAGATGCTATCGCTCCCCAACGACGGACGCTATCCCGCGCTCGAGCTCTCGCCGCCCCAGCGCCGGCAAAAGACACTGCAGGCGCTCGTTAGGCAATTGGAGGCACTCGCCCGTCAGAGTCCCGTCCTGATGATTTTCGAGGACGCACATTGGACCGACCCCACCAGCCTGGAGTTGTTCGGGCGCGTGGTGGAGCGCAGCGCGACCCTTCCCGTCCTGCTGATCGTGACGTCACGGCCGGAATTCAAGCCGCCCTGGATCGGACGGCACGTCACGGTGCTGACCCTCAAGCGCCTGGCGCAGCGCGATGTCGGTACGATGATCGATGGCGTCATCGGCAATACGCCGCTGCCGGCACCTATCCGGCAGGACATCATCGAACGTTCCGACGGCATCCCGCTGTTCGTCGAGGAAATGACGAAGGCGGTGCTGGAGGCCAACAGCGACAGCGAAGCCCGGCGGACAGCCGCAGGGATCCCGTCGCCCGCTCTTTCGGTTCCCGCAAGCTTGCACGCCTCGCTGATGGCGCGGCTCGATCGTCTCGGATCGGCCAAGGAAGTCGTGCAGATCGGCGCCGCGATTGGCCGCGAATTTTCCCATGCCCTGCTCGCCGCCGTGGCGGCCAGGCCCGAGGCGGAGCTTGGCGCGGCTCTCGACCGGTTGGTTGAGGCCGGCTTGCTGTCGCGCCAGGGCATCGCGCCACACGCGAACTACCTGTTCAAACATGCGCTGGTGCAGGACGCGGCCTACGGCCTGCTCCTGCGCGAGCCGCGCCGAGCGCTTCACGCCAGCATCGCCGAGACGCTCGAAAGCCAGTTCGCCGACATGACCGCGTCCGAGCCGGAGATCGTCGCGCATCATTTCAGCCGGGCCGAACGCGCCGAGCCCGCGTTTCTCTACTACGAGCGGGCCGGCGACCGCTCGGTCGCCCGCTCGGCCTTTGCGGAGGCGATCGCTCATTTCAACGCGGCGCTTGCGCAGGCGAGTAGCCTGCCGACCGGAGCGGAACGCAGTCAGCGCGAGCTTGCGATCCTCCTCAAGCAAGGGCCTGCCGTTATGATGTTGAACGGGCAGCGGGTGCCTGAGATTGAACAGATTTATCGGCGCGCGTGCGAAGTCGCAAAAACGTTGGATGATGAACACCGGCTGTTCAAGGCGCTTTGGGGATTGTGGCTCTACGCCAACCTGAATAGCCAAACGGATGTCGCGCGCGATCGTGCCGAAGAGCTTGTCGCGCTGGGAAGACGATCGGGAAGAGAGAATCTGCTTCTCGAAGCCATCCACTGCCGTTGGTCGACGGCAATTTTCTGCGGCGATGTGGCCGGAACTCTCGCCGGCATCCGCGATGGGCTCAAACTCTACGATCCCGTGCGGCATGGCGGGCTCGGCGATGAATTCGGCGCGCACGATCCGGGCGTTTGCGCGTACTTCACCAACGGATTTTCCTTTGCGCAGTTGGGTAGACCGCGCGAAGCGGCGGAGAACATCGAGCGCAGCATCGCGTTGTCGCGGGAGATCAACCATGTGCCCAGCATTGCGTTCGCAATGACGAACGCGTTGACGGTCTATCAAATGATCGATGATCGGGCCGCGGTCATCCGACAGGCTCCACAAGTGATCGAACTTGCGGACAAGTTCGACTTGCCCGGACCTCGGTCACTCGCACGCTTCTTCGCTGCGTGGGCGCGCGCGTGCGGAGGCGAACTCGATGCAGGGTTGCAGGCGATGGAGGCGGAATTCCCGCGTGTCTCGGCCATAGGGCCGATGCCGGTACTCTACGCCGGCGTGCTCGCAGGTGTCCGGCTCGAAGCGGAGCAGGCCGCGCGGGCGCTGGAGCTGCTGGATGGCGTGCTTTTGACGGTGAAGGAGCCGGGCGTCGGTCTCTACCTGCCGGAAATTCATCGGTTGCGCGGTGAATGTTCTCTTCGGGTGGCTCAACCCAATTTCGATGAAGCGGTGCGCGATTTCGAAGCGGCCATCGAGACCGCGAAGCTGCAGCAGGCACGCGGGTTCCAGCTACTCGCGGCGATCAGCCTGGCGCACGCGTGGTCGTCCGTGGGCCGGTCCGAGAAAGGCGCCATGCCCTTGCGCGAGGCGGTGAGCGCGTTTACCGACAACGATGCCCCTGCCCAGCTGGAGACGGCCCGGCGGATTCTTGCCGGCCTTCCGCAGTAGGGCGCGCTAATCGGCAACTGTATAGCCTCATAGTATAGCCTCATAGGGTCACCCATTAGCAAAACTACGTTGCTTCGCAACTGAACAAAGGGAAGTAACTTGTAGCGTGCTAGGTTTGGCGTATAAGAGGGGCGGGACGCCGTGGGTCGAGGAAACCGAGCCGGCATTGGTGCTTTATGCCCGTCCATTAGCATGGTTCCGAAGGAGTGCGACAACATGATTGGTGACACGCGATCGGCCGCGTGATCCCGTTTGGGAGAGTGCAAGGAGCGCACCTTCGCGCCCAGGGCGTCCCACTGAGAACAACGTGTCAAAGGAGGGACCTCCATGAAGACAACGCCCGCTCATGCCAAGCGGCGCCGTCAAGTTGGTACCGCAACAAAGCGCAAGGTGCCACTTCCCGCGCAGCTTAAGCGGATCAATCTCAATGCTGCTGGCATCGACATCGGATCGGAGGAGCACTGGGCCGCAGTGCCTCCGAGTCGCGATCCTGAAGGGAAAGATGTTCGCCGTTTCGGGGCCTTTACGGGCGAGCTATGCGCGCTGGCCGACTGGCTAAAGCAATGCGGGATCGAGACGGTGGCGATGGAATCGACCGGAGTTTACTGGATTTCGCTCTACGAGTTGTTGGTGGAACGAGGCTTCGAAGTGTTGCTGGTCGATGCCCGACGGGTCAAAAATGTTCCTGGGCGCAAGACTGACGTGCTGGATTGCCAGTGGCTACAGGAGTTGCACACCTACGGACTGTTACGTGGCGCGTTCCGTCCAGCCGATCAAGTTTGCATCTTGCGCAGCTACTTGCGGCAGCGCTCGATGTTAGTGGCCTATGCCTCGCATCATATCCAGCATATGCAAAAGGCTCTGGAACAGATGAATCTCAAGCTCGCTCATGTAGTCAGTGATATTACTGGGCTGACCGGCATGGGGAGAGCCGTTGTCAATAGGTGTGTAAAAAGATACTAGGCGGCGACCCTCATCTCTTTGCCATTGTCATACTTCGTCCCGCGCGCTACTTTTCCGACAAGCTGTGGTGCGTTCAGTTTGCGGAAGCTCTT
>VGTH01000041.1 GCA_016874755.1 Deltaproteobacteria bacterium
CCTCAGTGTGCTTTTCTCTCATCGGCGTATCCTTTCCTGCCTGCGCCAACAGGCAGCCTTTCGTTTTTAGATTCGCGAAAGGGTACGCCTACCTATTTCCTATTTCCACACGCTTTGATCATAGCTCGCCAACGATCGTTACCTCGGCACAATCATCGACGAGCGGTTTAAGGTGTTGGCAAGGGTAGCCCTGGGCCGCATGGGCACGGTTTATCTTGCCGAACAAATCGACAACCAGAAAAAAGTCGCGCTTAAGATTCTGGATGCGCAATACTCAGCTAACCCAGAGTACGTTAAGGACTTTTGCCATTCAGCCCGGCTCGCTGCTGGGCTCAAGCACCCCAACGTTGCGACCGTATTGGACTTCGACCAGACCGCCGACGGTTGTCTGTTTGTCGTCTGCGACTACGTCGAGGGCGAGCCCCTGGACCGGGTGATTGAGGACGCCGGTCGCCTCGATGTCGCGCGTGCCGTGCGGTTCGCCGAACAGATCGCCGACGGACTTGCCGCGGCGCACCGCCGCGGGCTACTCCATAAAGACATCCGCCCCTGTAACATCATGGTGACGCCGGACAGCCAGGTGAAGATCACCGATTGCGGCGTGTCGCGGCCACTGGAGCATAGCTCGTCGACGCGATTGACCCAAGCGGACATGAGGCTTGCGACCCCTGAATATACTGCCCCCGAGCAAGCCAGCGGCGGCGAGCCGAGCGAGCAGACCGATATCTATCGCCTAGGCATCGTGCTGTATGAAATGTTGACCGGGCAGGTGCCCTTTAGAGAAGCGACTCAGCTGAGCACCTTACTAGCGCAGATCAACGATGCACCGCGGCCGCTGCGGCAATTGCGCCGGGAAATTCCCGAGGCTTTGGAATCCTTGGTCATGCAGTGCTTGGAAAAGAAGCCGGCCAAGCGTCCGCTGTCGATGGCGCGGCTCGCCAGAGACCTGAAGGCCTGCAGCAAAGCCGTCGAAACAGCGGCCCAAGCCCCTGTTGTGGTGCGCACACCGGTTGCGATACCGATGGCTTCGCCCACGGCGACTCCGTCGCGAGCGTCGGCAAAGCGCCAAGGAATGCGCTGGAAAGCGGTGAGTGCGGTGGCTTGGGCCTGGCCGCTTTCGTTGGCTATCTGGGATTTTTCTGGGAGTCGGTGCCAGTGCCGAGGACCTCCATTGCTCAACCGCGTGCGGCGCAGGCGCCGGCTCGCGAAGTTGCCGCGCCGGTGCCGGCTGTCGAGGCGCGCGCCAAAGAAGCCGACGGGGCGGTGCGCGCCGGACCCACCGACAACGAAGCGCTGAGAGACAGAGCGGCGCCAGCCAAAGCGGCGGAAGCCAAGCCGCTCGTGCTGGCGGCCAAGCCGCCGGTTATTTTGGACAAGCTGGTGCCGCCGGAGAAGAAAGCTGATGAGACTCCTAAGCCGGTGGAGGCCAAGCCGGCGAGCCAACCGTTACCGCCGGGGTCGCTGCCTGCGCCGCCACAAGCGCAACCGCAGCCGCCGCAGGTTGCCCGCGTCGACGAGAGGGATCTGGCGCGGTTGCACAACCAGATCGAGCAACGGCTGCGCAACCAGGGGCTTTTGAAAGTCAGCGATTCCGATCGCTGGGGAGTGACGATTGAAGCCAATGGTAGCGGCGTGGTGATGTTGCGCGGTGCTCTGCGCGATCAAAAGCTGCGTGACGAAGCCATTCGCGTGGTGCGCGATGTTGCCGGCGTTACCGATGTGCGCACCAACATCACCCTGCAGTTTGCTCCCGAAGGCAACTGATCGTTTGCAACGCGAGTGCACTTCGCGTCCTTCGTGGTGAATAAATCCTAGTCGTGGTATCTGCGCGCAGACTCACTTAAGCAAGTCGCGGCTCCAGGCGGTGATCTGTTGAGGATTGTTTTTGGCGTTGGCGCTGCAGCCACTTCCGATCGCTCCGGTGCTGGTAGTGGCGGCGGTCACCGTGCACCAACCATAGGCAGTGGCGAACTGAACCGAGCCCTGCACCACCGACAGTGCGCTTTGGCCGTCGTCGGCCACGCGCAAATCTATCTCGGCGTTGTTGACGATCGCCGTGCCGGAGACGGTTTCGATTTCTACGGGCCTGCTGCCAGAGGCCGATCTCACCCAAAGTTGGCCTCTCCTCAGGCGCAGCACCCGGGTTACGCCATGGGCCTTTTCCCAACGGGACAGGATCTGTAATTGAGTGTTCTCGTTGAGGCCGACGCGGGTGCCGTCGCTGAGCTCAAAAGTGCTGCGGCTGCCGCCTTCGGTTTTCAAAACGTCATGTTCGAAGAGGCTGACCGCACCGCGGCCACGCAGACGGTCTTCGATGCCATCCGGACGCACCACCACCAGTGTGCCGAGGGCAAATAGGGCCTGGCCGATTTGCAGGTTCTGGCCGGCGCTCCGATGTGCAAAGGCGAGCATGAACAATAGTAAAAGCAAAAAGATTTTCCGTGCGGGTTGCATATTCTGATGAGTCCTTCCCGTAGGTGTTAACGCGAAGCCACCACCCGAATCGGCTTGCGGCCGACGGCCACCGTGGCGACCACCTGGGCGGTTCCTGAGTCGATGACGTTGATGTCATTGGAGCCTTCGTTGGCAACGAACAACCGGGTGCCCTGTGCGTTGGCCCAAATGCCGTTGGGGCGATCGCCCACGGGAATCTCTTCGATGATGTTCATGCGTTTGGGGTCGGTGCTCAAGACCAAAACTTTGTTGAAGCCGGCCACGGTTACGTAGGCGTTTGGCCCGGAGAGTCCTTTGTAGGCAAAGGCAATCTGCTGCGGGAAGGGGCCCACCTGGAAGGAGTTGATGATTTCATGGGTCTTGGTGTCGATGACGAAAATGTCGTTGGAGCCGGTGTTGCAGCCCCAGATGCGGCCATCGGGCCCAAGCACAAGAAAATGCGGATTGGTGCCCACCGGCAAAGTCTTGATCACGCGTTGAAAGTCGACCTCGATGACCTGGACGGTTTTGTCGCCCTGGTTGCTCACGTAGGCAAAGCGGCCATCGCGAGAGAAAGCCAGACCCGTGGGCCCTTGGCCGGTCGGCAGCGCACCGACGATTTTGAGCGTCGCAATATCGAGGATCGAAATCGTGTCGTCGGCGATGTTGGCGATCCATGCCTGTTTGTTGTCATTGGTCAGTGTCACGACGTGGCTGCGAGCGCCGGTGAAAATCGACGCGATGGTTTCCAGCCGCTCGGTATCGATCACCGAGAGCCGGCCGGAAGCGAGGTTGGTGGCGAACAGCAGTTTGCCGTCGCGCGACAGCGCCAAGTCGTGGGTGGCGTGGCTGCGCGCGTCGATGGTGCCAATGGTCACGAGTTTCTCGGAGTCGATCACCGAAACGTTGTTGGAACTTTCGTTGGCGACGTAAATACGCGGGCCAAGCGGCGGTAGCGCGACGTTTTCCGGCGATACCGCACTGCGCAGAAGGAGCGGGTCGGCACAGCCGGTCATGGCGGCGCTCAAGGCCCATGCTGCGACGAAATTTATGTAGCGCCGGTGACCGGTCCTTGTCATAGATGCTCTCCTCTTGTAGGCGCGTATCAATTTGATGACGAGTGGGGCGAATATAACACAACGGGTTGACATGAGTCAGCACTGCCGGCTGAATTTCTCACCGGCGACGGCGCCGCGGGTGAAGTCGCCGCCAAGCCAGCCAGCGCGAGCCAATCTTGCACTTTGAAAACCCATCCTCTAACTTAACCCATGGTCTTGCGCAGGTTTTCGTGTCTGCTCGTCCTTGCGTTTGCTTTGCCAGCCTTCGGTTATGGCGCGGCCACCGCGGTTCATGAAACTACCTTGGAAAACGGCCTCAAGGTGCTCCTGCTGGAGGATCACAAGAGTCCAGCAGTGACTTTTCAAGTCTGGTATCGGGTTGGCTCGCGCAACGAGAAAGACGGCAAGAGCGGGCTCGCGCACTTTCTCGAACACATGCTGTTCAAGGGCACGCCGACCACCGGCCCGGAAGAATACTCGCGGCTGATCGCCAAGAACGGCGGCCGGTCCAACGCCTTTACCTCCACCGACATGACGGTTTACTACGCGACCATGAGCCGCGACAAAATCCATGTCCAGCTCGAGCTGGAAGCCGATCGTATGACCAACGCGCTGCTCGGCGATACCTTTTTCGAGCCCGAGAAAAAAGTCATCCAGGAAGAGCGGCGTTTGCGCACCGACGACAACCCTGGCGCGGCGCTGGGCGAAGTGGCAAATGCGGTGGCTTATACGGTCCATCCCTACCGCCGGCCGGTGATCGGTTGGATGGACGATATTCAGAACCTATCGCGCCAAGATCTCGTCGACTTCTACAAACTTTACTACGCCCCCAACAATGCGTTCATTGTCGTCGCCGGCGCCTTCTCGGCCAGTGAGATACTGCCCAAGATTCGTGCTGCCTTCGGCAAGATCGCGCGCGGCGCCGAAGCACCCAAGGTGCGCGCTGCCGAGCCGCCGCAAAGGGGCGAACGGCGCGTCACCTTGAAAAAAGAAGCGGAGCTGCCGCTGCTAATGATGTCCTATCACGCGCCCAATTTGCGCAACCCCGATAGCTTTGCTCTCGATTTGTTATCGGTGGTGCTCGCCGGCGGGCGCAGCGCGCGCCTCTACAAAGAGCTAGTCTATGACAAACGGCTGGTGCGGAGTATCGATGCCGATTACGGCTCGGTCTCGATCGATGACACGACCTTTTCCGTGTCCGCGCAGCTGATGCCGGGAAAAGCCGCGGCGGAGGTGGAGCGCGAAATCGATCGGCTGCTGGAAAAAGTCAAAGTCGAGCTGGTCAGCGAGCGCGAGCTGCAGAAGGCCAAGAACCAGGTGGAGTCAAGCTTTATTTTCGCGCAGGATTCGATCTTTGGCCAAGCCTTGAAAATTGGCTACTACGAGATCGTCGGCGACTGGCGCGACATGGATAAATATCTCGATGGCATGCGCAAAGTGACCCGCGAAGATATCCGGCGGGTGGCGCAGAAGTACCTCGACCGCGACCGGCGCACGGTGGGTATTTTGGTACCGACCAAAGAGAAAAATCCATGAAAGCGCCAGTCTCACCTAAGTTGATCGCGGCCCTTGTTTTCGTGCTCGCGCTGGCGGCCGTGCCGCCGTCCCTGCGCGCCGGCATGGCGCCCGCGCGCACCGTGCTCGACAACGGCATGGTGCTGCTCACTTCGGAACAGCGCGCGCTGCCGATCGTTTCCATTGAGTTGTTGATTGACGCCGGGGCGCGCTACGACCGCGCTAACCAGGAAGGCTTGGCCAATCTCACCGCGCGGCTTTTGACCTACGGCAGCGCGCGCAGAAACGCGCTGCAGATTAGCGACACGCTGGATTTTCTCGGCGCCAGTTTGTCCGCCGGCTGCGGCGACGATCTCGCCACCATCAGCATGTCGATCTTAAAAAAAGATCTCGCCGTTGGACTGGAACTGTTGGCGGAGATTCTGACCACGGCGAGTTTTCCAGTGGCCGAAGTCGAGCGCCAGAAACAAGCGGTGATTGCGTCTATCCAAGCGCGCGAAGAGGAGCCCGGTGACATCGCGCAGCGGCGCTTTGCCGCGCTGCTCTACCCGCAGAGTCCCTACGGCAAACCCACCGAAGGGAGCGCGGCCGCGGTGCGCCGCTTGACGCAGAGAGATCTGCGCGACTTCTTTCAGCGCCACTATCGGCCTAATCGCACGATCATGTCGGTGGTGGGGGACGTTTCCCAGGCGGAAATCAGCCGGGCGTTGACCCAGGCGCTGCGCGGCTGGAACAAAGGGGAACCCGGCGGCCCGCCGGTGGCGCCCGCGCAGGTGGGGGGCAAGCAAGCGGTGCGAGTGAATAAAGACCTCACCCAGGCCAATATCATTCTTGGCCACCAGGGTGTCGGCCGGGAGAATCCGGATTACTACGCCATTCAGGTGATGAACTACATTCTCGGCGGCGGCGATTTTTCCTCGCGGGCGATGGAAACCATCCGCAACCAAAAAGGTCTAGCCTATTCGGTCTACAGCTATTTTAGCCCGGAAAAAAATTGGGGCACGTTTCAATTTGTCCTGCAGACCAAAAACGAGAGCGCCCTCGAAGCGGTGCGCCTGGCGGAAGCGGAAATGCGCCGCATGCGCGAGGAGTTGGTGAGCGAGCAGGAGCTGAGCGATGCCAAAGACTTTCTCACCGGCAGTTTTCCGCTGCGCTTCGATACCAACCGCAAGGTCGCCAATTTTCTCGCCAGCGTCGAGTACTACCAGCTCGGGCTCGACTATCCGCAGAATTATTACGGCTTGATTCAGAAGGTGGCCCGCGCCGACGTGCAGCGGGTGGCGCAGAAATATCTTTTGCCGGATAAGCTGATTACCGTGATTGTCGGCAATCAGGGCAAGATCGGTGGCAATTGAAGATTGAAAATGGCAAACCGAGGACCCCAAGCTAGAAGGCTTTCATCTTCTATTTTCCGTTTGGGAAAAACAGAGTCTCGGCTTCGGCGATGTCATCGACATCGTCAACCCGCTGCAGCATCTGCCGATCGTTTCAACCTTTTATCGCAATCTCACCGGCGACCAGATCGGTGCCGTGCCGCGCCTGGTCGGTGGCGCGCTGTGGGGACGGGTCGGCGGGTTTGTCGCGGGCATTGTCAATTCCGTGGTTGAATGGTTTACCGGCAAGGACGTCGGCGATCATCTTTACTCAGCCTTCTTCGGTCCGCCGAAGGCGCCGCCTGCGGCGTTGGCAGCGGGGCCCACCAGCGCGCCCTCTGTGGTCGCCAAAGCGATGCCGCCGGCAGCGGTGAGCGAGACGGACGCGCTGATTATTGCCAATCCACCGGGGCAGTTGGTGCCAGTGGAAGAACGGGCGATCGTCGAGTCGACCTTGCGTTCTTCCGAGGAGACTCAAAGCGCAGTTCCGGAGACCACCGAAAGCAAAGAAGTTCCAACCATCGATGAAACGCCTTGGAGCGCGGCGTCGGCGCTGCATATTTTTCAAGCCTACGACGGCAAGATCAAGCACGATGACGATGCGCCGCTGCTGCGCTACATCGCTTAGCAGTCCCCGTTTGCAATCGGTTTTTTCTTGAAGCGCGGCCGCCGGCAGTGATAGCTTCCGGAACAAAGGAAGCTATCGATGACCCAAACACCGCCCCAAGTTCACCCCATTGGCTCTGCCATTGCCGTTGATGCAACGCTTAGCTCCACCCCCGATACTGTGTTGTGGGGCTACATCGCGGCAAATCTTGCACCGGCGCTAACGATACAGTCCGGACAAACTGTCGAGATAGAAACTTTGTCGCATCAGGGTTTGGTCGCTGCCAAGGACCCGGAAAAGTTTTTTGGCGACTATGGCATCGCCGCCAACGAGGTTCTGGCCGACGCCAAGGCGCTCTACGCCGGCATGAAGCGGCCCAAGGGCGCCAGCGTGCATGTGCTCACCGGACCCATCTACGTTGAGGGCGCCGAGCCCGGCGATGCGTTGGAAGTGCGCGTGCGCGATATCAAGTTTCGCGTGCCCTACGGTGTTAACAACACGGGACCGGGAAAGGGCGTGCTGCCGAAGTTGTTGGCGGCGCCGTCGCAGAAATTGATTCGGCTCGATTTGGAACGGCGCGTGGCGCTGTTCTCTGACGATGTGCAGATCCCGCTGAGCCCATTTATGGGCATCATGGCCGTATCGCCGCCGACCAGCTTGGGGATGGTCTCGTCGACACCGCCAGGGGCGTGGGGCGGCAATATCGACTTGAAGTACACCGGGATCGGTTCGTCGCTGTTTCTGCCGGTCTTCAACCGAGGCGGCCAGTTCTTTACCGGCGACGGTCACGCGGTGCAGGGAGATGGAGAAGTCGACGGCGGGGCGATCGAGATTTCACTCAAACCGACGCTGCAATTTGTTTTGCATAAAAAGAAACACTTGAAGCAGCCACGGGTCGAAACCGCGACCGATTATCTCACCACCGGACTCGATGTCGATCTAAACGTCGCCACGCGCGTCGCGCTGCAGGAAGCGGTGGATTTTCTGCAGGCCGAGAAGGGCTTGACGGCGGCCGATGCCTATGCGCTGTGCAGCTTGGCTGTGGACTTGGGCATTGGCGAAGCGGTCGACGTCGTCAACCTGGTCTACGCCAAGATCCCCAAGCATTTGTTCAAAAACAATCCACCCTTTTGGCTCGATTAATGTGCCGCGCAGTTGGACGCGAGCGCCGTCATTCGTGGGGTTTGCGATCGCTCGACTCGACGACTTCCAGGCCGTTGCGCTGCACCATCATCGAAGCAATGACGGATAGAAGCAGCGCGCTGCCGATAACGCCGAGCGAAATTCCGATGGGTATTTTGTAGACATCCACCAGCATCATTTTGACGCCGACAAAACAAAGCACAAACGAGAGCGCCACTTTTAAGTAGACGAACATGTTCATGACACCGGCGAGCATGAAATAGAGCGCGCGCAGGCCGAGAATCGCGAACACATTGGAAGTGTAGACGATGAACGGATCCGAGGTGATGGCGAAGATCGCCGGAATCGAGTCCACGGCGAAGATGACATCAGTGGTTTCGACCACGATCAGCACCAGCATCAAAAGAGTCGCATAGGTTTTGCCGTCGCGTTTGATGAAAAAACTCTGGCCATGGTACTCCTTGACGACCGGCACCCAGCGCGAGAAGAGTCGCACCACGGGATTTTTCTCGGGCTCGATTTTCTCATCGCCCTGGAAGAACATCTTGATGCCGGTGAAAACCAGGAAGGCTCCGAAGACGTAAATCATCCAGTGAAAGTTGCTCAGCAGCGCCGAGCCGGTGGCGATGAAAATCGCTCTCAAAATAAGCGCACCGAGAATGCCCCAAAATAACACCCGGTGTTGGTACTCGCTCGGCGTATTGAAGTACTGAAAGACCATCAGAAACACAAAGAGGTTGTCGACGCTGAGCGACTTTTCGATGACGTAACCGGTGAGAAACTCCAGCGCCTTGTCTTGGCCCCAGTAGAAATAAATTCCCAGGTTGAAGATCATCGCCAGGGTGACCCAAACGACACTCCAAATCGACGCTTCCTTGATCGATACCGCGTGTGCCTTGCGGTGAAACACGCCCAGGTCCAAGGCGAGCATGCCAAGGACAAACACGTTGTAAACAATCCAGAGAATCAAACGATCCGAATCCATAGAATCTCCGCTGCAAGAGAAGATAGGCGGCGCGCGTTGACGCCAAAGATGAGCCCCAAGGCGAGCATCCAGTTGAGAAAGGAGCGAAACACAGTACCTATCGGTAACCACTCCGTCGGTTCGAGTCAATACACCACCAGCTTGCGTTGTAGGTTGTTTTTGGCGCCCCTTTTTTGGCGTTATGTCCTAGAAAAAAGCGTCAAGCTTTTAGCGATGTCACAAGCACTCCGGTTGGCGCGCTCCGTGCATGTCGGAAACGGCTAGGACAGAGCCGTCAGATAATTTGAGAGGCTGTTAGGCGAGGTGCCGATGAACCGTGGAATCAAGATCGAGTACATTTATTCAGCCTGCGTTGTGATCTCCACTCCGAATGCACGGATCCTCTGTGACCCCTGGTTTACGGAGGGGATTTACGACGGCTCCTGGTTTCACTTTCCCAAGGTCAATCGTCCCGTGAAGCGCATCGGCGAATGTGACGCGATCTATGTTTCGCACATTCACCCCGACCACTACGATGCCGCCTTCATCAAAGAGTACTTTGGGGTCTACGGCAAAAAGCCAATCTACATCGCCGATCACGCCGTGAATCATTTGCACGGCAAGATGCGGGCCGATGGACTAAGCGCAATGGTATTAGATCGCCCCTGTCAAATTCATGACGCGGAAATCACGATTTTCCCCCATGTCACCGGCAGCATTTCAGACATCGACTCGGCGCTGATCGTGCGCTACCACGATGGCGCTCGACAGCATTGCGCGGTCAATGTCAACGACATTGGTTTCGACGAGCCGGTGACGCAAACACTGCGTGAGCTCTGTCCGGAGGTCGATATTCTACTGTTAGGATACACTGGCGCTGGGCCTTATCCGCAGACCTATTTCGACCCGGACGATCCGATGCTTGTCGTTGAGGCGGAGCACAAGAAGCAGGCGTTTTTTGCACGCTACCGAAGAACCGTCGAGGCGTTGAATCCGAAAGTGACGATCCCGTTTGCTGGCAAGTACCTGCTTGGCGGCAAGCTGGCTGGGCTCAACCACCTGCGTGGCGTTGCCGATGCCACCGAGGTGCTGGCATTCGATGCGCGCGCCGTGGTGCTCGCCGATGAATGCGGCTACATAGACACGGTGGATTTTCAGCCGAGCAAGGTGCGCAACGCGCCCTATGATCCGGATGTCATCGAAACCTACCTTCGATTGATCGCGAGCCGCCAATTCGACTATGATCGGTTAATGAATGCCGACGAAGTCTATCAGCTACCGCTTAAACGTCTGCTTGCGATGGCGGCCATCAATGCGAAAGCCAAATCGGAAGTAAATGAAGATTATTTTTTCACTTTCCGCTTGCCCGGTGGCGAGGTGGCGGTTATCAATGCTAACAAGAACGCGCAGGGGGCAATGAAAATATGCAACCCGCAAAAGCTGGGACAACTCATGCCGCGCAGCGAAATCGCCATAGACCAGCGCTATCTCTTTGGCCTGCTAACCCATGTGTACCACTGGAATAATGCCGAGGTTGGCAGTCAATTTATGACGCGCCGGCATCCGCCGACGCACTTCAACCGCAGCGCCCAGTCGTTCCTGAACTTCCTTACGCTCTGAACTTCGGTCGGTCAGCGCCGAACGATTTTCCTTGACGCAAGCGACGCCGGTTTGAAGCGTTTGCGGGCGTTCGACTCGGTCACCGGGTCCGTCAATCCCGCATCCGCGAATAAGCGATCTCCCGATTCGTAACAAACTCCAGCAAAGCGGCTTTGCCTGCCAGCGTGGTTCTGTGTGCGCGCTGTAGCGCCGGGACGATTTGCCCCGGCTCTTCGACGCGCTCCGACCATCCTCCTAAAGATTTTGCCAGGTCGGCGTAGTTGCCCAAAATATTCATGGTGCCGTAGCGTTCGTGGGAGGCTTGCATGCTGTGGGTCTCGGCGGCCATGAAGTTGTTGTTCAAGACGATCGTTAGAATTGGAATGTTGTTGCGCACGGCGGTTTCGAAATCTAAGCCGGTCATGCCGAAGGCGGCGTCGCCCATGAAGTTGACGCAGAGTTTGTCCGGGGCGGCGAGCTTGGCGCCCATGGCTAGGCCCAGGCCGGTTCCCAAGGCGTGGGACTTGCCCCAGCCCAGATAACTGCGCGGCTGGGGCGCTTGATAGAACGGGACCAATTGGTTGCGTGGGCTGCCGGCGTCGTGGGTGACAATGACGTTTTTGCGGTCGAAGAGATTCATGAACTCCCACATGACGCGATAGGGCGTCAGCGGTTTTTCATTGGAAGTAAGTTTCGGCAGCCACTCGGCCATCCATTCATCTTTGGTTTTCTTGATTTCGCCCGCGGTGTTGTTCTCCCGTTTTTTGTTGCCGAGGACGTCTTTCACCGCGGCGACACATTGCTGCAAGACTTGTTTGGCATCGCCCAATAGCGGGTAGTCACAAGCGTAGTGCTTGTTGATGTCACGCTCGTCGTTGGTCGCGTGGATAATCGTTTTGCCGGCCGGAATCGCCGCGGCGACGATGTTGTGTTTGGTCAGGCTCGCTCCGACGGCGAAGATTACATCGGCCTTTTGCAAAAACGTGTGCACGGGCCGCGGCATGACGCCCGCGCCGGTGCCGAGAGACAACGGGTGATGCTCAGGAAAAGCGCTCTTGCCTTCAAGGGGCGTGGTCACGGCGGCCTGCAGCAATTCGGCAAGCTCGACCAGTTCATTGGTCGCGTCCGCCCAAAGCACGCCCTGGCCGGCGACGATTACCGGACACTTCGCTTGCGCTAAAACCTTTGCCGCCTCGGCGACGTCTTGGGTATTGGCGCCCGCGGTGGTGCGCTTGACGGGGTTGTAGTTGATGGTCGCTGAGGGGAACTCTTCGATGGCAGCGTCGTTAGGAATCTCGACGAGCACGGGGCCTGGCCGGCCCATTTTCATGTAGCTAAAAGCGCGCCGCATGATCTCCGGCACTTGGCTTGCCAGCGTGATCTCTTCGCACCATTTGGTGACCGACTTGTAGGCTTCCACAGAGCGAAAAAAACGATGCACCTGCGAGGTGCTGCGCGCGTGGCCGACCGGCAGCAGCAGGATTGGCGTGGAGTCGGAGTAAGCCGTCGTTATTCCGGAATACGCGTTCTCAGCACCGGGGCCAGCTTGCATGGAAAAGACGCCGATGCGCTTGCCGTTGGTGACGCGGGAAAAACCGTCGGCGATGCCGACGCCGACGCGCTCTTGCCGGCAGACGATCGGACGAATGCCCGCCGCCGCCGCGGCTTCGATCATGGTGTTGGTCGGGTAGCAGGAGAGAAATTCTACACCTTCGCGCTTTAAGATTTCAGCAATCGCATCGACGACTTTCATAACGCCTCCTTTGTCGGTGCGGGAGATTTAACCACAAAGGGCACAAAGAGCACAAAGGAAAAAAATCGGAATGTCGCGCGCAAAGGCGCAAAGGACGCAAAGTTCGGAAAATTCTCTTGTAACCTTCGTCGGGTGTATGGGTGCCTAAGACAGCGGGTAGCGAGACAAATGAGGAATCGCTGGGTCTTGATCTAATTCTACTTTGCGTCCTTTGCGGTTAAATTCTCCGAGTTCCTAATCCGGGCGCGCCGCTTTAGGCCCCTTGTGGTTAAATCTCTTGCCGGATTCGGTTGCGGCTTTGCCGCGCTGGGATCTTCGTGGTGACATGATTTGTCTGTGCCTAGGCGTAGTACTCCCAATACTTGTCGGTCTTTAGCGCGTCGACGACGTACTTCTTTGGGTCGACGTTGGTGGAGATCTGTGTGGCGATGCAGGCGACGTGGCGCACGTCGTTTTGCTCGGTGGTTCTGATCACGTGGGGCGGTTCTTTGCCGGCGGCGACGGCGCGGGCGGCGTTGAGCATGAACTTGCGCACGTGGATGACGGTCATGTCGCTGACGCCCAAATGCTCCTGCGTCCGGTCGTAGATCGGGCCCATGGTTTCGGTGGCGCAGGCGTCGTGGACCATGAAGATCGGGCCCATGCCGGTGAAGTTTTCATTTTTCTGTTTTTCGCGGTCGATCAGGTAGTTGTTTTGGAAGTTGCGAATCTTGATGAAGTCGGGTCCGATCTCCTCTTCGTGCTGGTGCTCGTCGGGCTCGATGTTTCTATTGCGCCGGAAGTGGATGTTGAAGCGCAGGCTGTGCTCGTCATCCACCGGCACATGGGAATGGATCGTGTAGCCTTCGGGATTGCCTTTGACGCCGCCGGTGGGAATGAAACCGTGGCAGGGCATGACGATGTTGGACACGCGCAGGTAGATTTTATCGGCGGCGATTTTGCGGCAGGAGATCATGCGCACGCCGTAGTCCGTGTCGAAGCCTTCCAGCGTCGGCGCGGTGTCGGCGGCGTAGAACGCGCCATCGCCGCCGCCGCGCGGCCGGTCGCCGGTGAAGCTGCGATGCAAGAACGAGAGGTGCGACGAGTCGCATTCCCCTTCCAAGCCTTGTAGCCAACTGCAATCTTGAATCGACTTGGAAACGTAGAGCTTCTCCGGCGGCATGTTCATCCACTCATAATTCGGCAAGAGCGGTATTTTGTCCCTCGGTCCCATGTAAGTCCAAATCATGCCGGCGGCTTCTTTGCACGGATAGGCGGTGTGGCGCACTTTGTCTTTGAGCGTGCTGCCTGCGGGTTCGGCCGGCGTGTCCAACACCTTGCCGTCCACGTCCATCTTCCAGCCGTGGTAGATGCAGCGCAGGCCGCACTCTTCGTTGCGGCCAAAGAAGAGCGACGTGCCGCGGTGCGAGCAATGCTCGCCGAGGAGGCCGACTCGGCCGTTGGTGTCGCGGTAAGCAACCAAATCTTCGCCGAGCAAGCGCACACGCACGGGCGGACAGTCCGGCTCGGAAATCTCGCTGGCGAGCAGCGCGGGGATCCAGTAGCTGCGCATCAGTTTGCCCATGGGCTTGTCGGCGCCGACTTGGGTGAGCATTTCGTTATCTTGGCGGGGTAGCATGGTCTGTCTCCTGTCGAGAATTATTCTGTCAGTGCGGGGAAGGGCGACCGGCCGGTCGCCCCTACAGCAATTGTCTCGCGCAGAGACGCTGAGGGCGCGGAGTTCGGAATTTTTTTTCTCTGCGTGCCCTGCGCCTCTGCGCGAGATTATCCGATCTTATATTCTCCAGGCGCGATCTCGACCATCTTGTTTTTCGCCGCGTCTCGGATCGTGCCGATGGGGTCTTTGCCAGCGGCGATGGCGTCCATGTTATCTTTATACATTTTGCGTAGCATGATCACGCCTTTGTCGGAGACGCCCAAGTGCTCAATGGTCCGGTCGCAGATGATGCCTTGGCTTTCCTGGGCGGCGCGGTCTTGGTCACCGCGCGCCAGATTGCCTTCTTCGTCGTAGCGGTACTCGCCGGGTGTGCTCTCTAGCAACCCTTTTGCGGCTCCGTCGGGTGGAATTTTGCCCATCGGTTTGCCGTTTACCAACGGCGTGAAATAGACCGTGAAGTGAATCGTATGAGTGTCGTCGGACGGCACGCGCCAGCGCAGCGCTTCGAAGCCGGGATGGTTGGCGGCCATGCCGCAGGGATGTTCGTCGGGCACGTGATAGCCGGTTTTGTTCATGGTCGGCATGATGAAGTAGCTGACGGTCTGGTAGCGCTCGCCGCCGCCGGTGCGCGCGAAGGTGTCGCGGATGCCGTATTCGAAATATTCCGAACCCAGCACCGTGTCGGTCCACTTTTTAGTGTTGGGCGTGCGGTGCAGCCACTTAAAATGATGTTGGTCGACGGTGTTCTCGACCATTTGCAAAAAATTGCAGTTGACGATGCGTCCTTGCAATGAGCGTTGGCCGTCCTCGCGCACCAGCACGTCGTAGCGCGGGCAGAGCGGCGCCGGCTCGGGGCCCATGTAAGCGAAGATCACGCCGGCGATCTCTTCGACTTTGTAAGCGGGCACGCGCACTTTGTCTTTGAAGTTGGCTTCCGCGGGTTCGGTGGGCTGCTCCAAACAGCGCCCGGTGGTGTCAAAAAGCCAGCCGTGGTAGCAGCAGCGCAGGCCGCCGTCTTCGAGGTAGCCCAAATGCAGCGAGGTGCCGCGGTGCGGGCAGCGGGCGCCGATCAAGCCGAGCTTGCCGTTCTCGTCGCGGAATAACACCAGATCTTCGCCGAGCAGGCGGCGGCGGATCGGTTTGCCTTTGAGCTCGGCGGTGAAACCGACGGGGTGCCAGTAGCGGCGCATCAGCGTGCCGCAGGGTGTGCCTGGGCCGACGTGGGTCAGGCTAAAATTCTCTTCGTTGGTAAGGGACATGGCACTACTCCTGAAATCAGCGTGGAAAGAGTTTCAGCTTCTCTTTGGGCAAGCGCACGAAGGCTTGTTTGCTGAGCGCAATGCTCTGGGTGGTTTTAAATTTCAGCTTGGTGCCGTTGACGAGCAGGTCGCAGACGGTCAATTCCCCGAGGAAAGATGCCGAGGTCACTTGGGCGGCGAACTCGTTTTCCGCACCGGTGGCGCTAGGCGAAATCTGCATCTCTTCGGGGCGGATCGCGGCGGTAACGTCTTTGTTGTTTGTGCCATTCGCGGCGCAGGCAAGCGTGCCGATGGCGGTCTCAATCTTATTGGCATCGCGCAAAGTGCCATCGATCAGATTGGTGGTGCCGAGAAATTCACAAGCCTCGCGGCTGCTCGGATGGTCGTAAAGCTCGCGCGGCGCGGCGCACTGCAGCACCTTGCCTTTGCTCATAATCGCAATGCGGTCGGCCAACGCCATGGCTTCGACCTGATCGTGGGTGACGTACAGCACGGCGATGCCGAAATCTCGCGACAAGTTTTTGATCTCGTCGCGCACTTCTTCGCGCAGACGGGCGTCCAAGTTGCTGAGCGGCTCGTCCATTAACAAAACTTTCGGCTCCACGGCGAGTGCGCGCGCCAGGGCGACGCGCTGCTGCTGGCCGCCGCTCAAGAAGGGCGCGGGGCGGTCGGCCAAGGCATCGAGCTGAACCAGCTCCAAGGCGCGGCTGACTTTCTTTTTGATCTCGTCGCGGGAAAAACGGCGCGGGCCGTTGACCAGGGGGAAGGCGACGTTTTCGAAGACCGACATATGGGGCCAGACCGCGTAGGATTGAAACACCATGCCGATGCCGCGGTTCTCCGGCGTGAGAAAAAGCTTGCGGGCGGCATCGCTCACGGTGGCGCCGCCGATCTTGATTTCGCCGCCGTCGGGTTTTTCCAAACCGGCGACGCAGCGGAGCAGCGTGGTTTTCCCCGAGCCGCTGAGACCGAGCAGCACGAAGAACTCTTTTTCACCGACTTGGAGATCGACGTTGTCGACGGCGCGCACGATGTCCTTGCCGGAGACAAAGAGCTTCAAGAGGTTTTTGATCTCGATCATAGAGTCAAGATTGGCTGTGGATGACGCGCTGCTGCCTGCGCGCGAAGATCCACAGCGTCAACACGAGCGGCGACATGACGCAGACCATCATGACTCCGGCCGCACCGGCATCGCCGAGACCGCCGCCGTTCCATTGGCTCCAGATGAAAGTTGACAGCACCGGGTTCTTCGGCGAAGCGAGCAGCACGGCCATGGTCAATTCTCTATAGGCCATCAGCGCCATCCAGACCCACGCGTAAACCAACCCCGGGCGCACCAGCGGAATAATAATCTTGCCCAAAATACGTAGCGCGCGCACGCCGCCCACCTGTGCTGCTTCCTCCAATTCTTTGTGCACCTGGAGCATATTGCTGTTTAACAATCTTGTCCCGAAGCTGATCCAGCAGACGACATAAACGATCAGCAGGACGTAGATGGTGCCGTAAATCGGCAGGATGTTTGAAATCAGCAGCGCCAAGTAAGCGATGGAGAGCGCGAAAAGAATGTTGGGCACCGGGTGCGGCAGGAACGCGATGGCGTCCAAGACAAAGCGGCCGCGCATGCGCGAGCGGGTGACGATCCAAGAAATTGCCGCGCTCAAGAGGACCACCAGGGTTGGCACGACGGCCATCAAAAACAGTGTGTTCAGCGCCGACTGAATGACACCGCGATCGACGGCCAGCTCGGTGTAGCGCGCCAGGGAGACGTTCTCCAAGGCCTGCCACGAGGGTAGCTGCGTGTAAGGAAGGAGTGAGGTCCAAATCATCGCCAAGAGCGGGAAGACAAAGGCGAGCAGGCTATATAAAAGCAGCGCGCCCCAGCCGGCGATGGACCAGCGGCCCAATTCAATGGGCCGGGTTTGATACGCTTTGCCGGAGATCACCTGATAGCGGTGGCTGTGCTTAAGCGCGTAGAAGTAGGGCAGCATGAGAAACAACGAAAAGATGATCATGATCGTGCCGAAGGCGCCGCTGATGCCATACTTGGGCAGACCTTCGGTCGGGTTGACGGTGAAATAGAGCGCCGTGCTGAAGGTGAAAATATTGTTGGCCATGCCGATGACCGCAGGAACGTCAAAGGCGGCGATGGCGATGGTGAAGATCCAAATCACCACCGACACCAGCGCCGGCCAGACCAGCGGCAGTTCTATTCTTAGCAGCGTGCGCAGCCGGCCGACGCCGTGGACGCTGGAGGCTTCGACCAATGACGGATTCATGCTGCGCAGGGCGGACGAAATCATCGCAAAGGCGACGGGAGTCAGCGTGATGCCTTCGACGAAACCGATGCCGGTGAGGCTGGCGATATTTAATGGACTGTTTTGCAACCCGAAAAGTTGCTTCAACCAGAGATTGAAGATGCCGATGCGCGGGTGCAGCAAAAAGATCCAGCCCATCGCTTTAAGAAACGTCGGGATCAACACGCCCATGCTGAGCAGCGCCACGGCCAGCGATTTGTAGGGCAAGTCGGTGCGCTCGATCAGCCAAGCAAAGATAAAGCCCAGCGACGCCGAGACCAGGACCGCGGTCAAAGAAATCCAGAGCGTGTTCCACATCACTTTGTAGTGATAGGGATCGGTGAGCAGGGTGGCGTAGTTCTTAAAAGAGTAAACGGACGCCTGCCCGGGCACGCCTTCGCGTAGGCTCATCCAGATCACAATCAGCAGCAGGCTAAGAATCGCCAGGGCGGAAAGCGAGGCGACGGCAAAGATAAAGCCTTTGGAAAAGTCGAGACGCGAGGGTGCAACTATTTGGGTAGAAGTTTGCGACATGGTCAATTTCAACAGCGTTGTTTATCATTCTGCTGGGTATTTGCCAACGAGCGCGCGTCCCCGCTTGAATCGTGGGGCGGTTCCGTAACATGATCGTGGCCGGTAAAGGAGTTGCTGCATGCAGTATCGCTATCTCGGCCCGGAGCGATTGAAAGTTTCCGCCATCGGCTACGGCTGTCCACCGTTTCAAGGCACGCTGAGCGACCATGACGAAAAGCAAGCGATCGCCGTGTTGCAGCGAGCCATTGACATCGGCATGAACTTCATCGACACCGCCGATCATAACAACGGCAACAACGAAGAAATTCTCGCCAAGGTGCTGCAAGGCCGGCGCAGCGAAGTCGTGCTCACCACCAAGTTCGGCAACCTGCGCGGCCAGCCCTGGGCCGAGGGCCGCGAAGTGGAAGGCAAGCCAGAGTATGTCGCGTGGGCATGTGAAAAGTCCTTGCGCCGGCTGCAAACCGATTACATCGATTTGTATTATCTGCACCGCGTCGATCCCAACGTGCCCATCGAAGAGACCGTCGGCGCGATGAAGCGCCTCATCGAGCAGGGCAAAGTGCGCCATTTGGGCCTGAGCGAAGCCGGCCCGGATACGCTGCGGCGCGCCAACGCTGTGCAGCCGATCACCGCGATGCAGAGCGAATATTCGCTCTGGACGCGCGATTACGAAGCGAACACGATTCCCGTCTGTCGCGCGTTGGGCGTCGGCTATGTTGCCTACTATGCGTTGGGGCGCGGCTTTTTGAGCGGGAAGTGGAGAAACTTTGCCGAACTGGGTGAGAGAGAAGCCAAACGCCGCGGCCCCCGTTTCCATGAGCAGAATTTTCAACGCAATGCGAATTTGCTGCAGCAGCTTGAGAACATGGCAAATGTGAAGCGTTGCACCGTCGCGCAGCTAGCGCTGGCGTGGATTCTTCAGCAGGGCGATTTCTTCGTGCCGATTCCTGGCACGTACAGGATTGAGAATCTCGAAGCCAACGCCGCGGCGGCTGATATTAAGTTGACTGGCGATGAGCTGGCGATGATCGATAAGATTTTTCCGCCCGGCGCGGCTGCAGGGACGCGGCATGATTATGATCGCTCCAAGGAGCTGAACATTTAAAAGTCCGTTCATCGGTTCAACCGTTCGCCGTGGGGGCGACCGGCTGGTCGCCTCCGAAATCTCAGGAGGGAACACCCATGCGAATCTTAATCACCGGCTGCGGCTTAATCGGTACTTACACAGCCAAGGAATTAATCGAGCTTGGCGACGAAGTGACCTTCTTCGATCTCCAACCCAATTTGGAATATCTGCGCAAAGTCCTTGGGCGCGAGCTGCCGATCATCCGCGGCGATATTCGCGAGCTACCGGCGCTGGTGGAAGCGATGCAAACGACGAAACCGGAAGTGGTTTTTCATAGCGCGGGTTTGCAGGGTAATCGCACGCCGTACTTTGGTTTCCAGGTCAATTTGATCGGCACGCTGAATGCTGCGGAAGCTGTTCGGCTCACCGGTGTGCGCCGGTTGATCCACGCCAGCAGCCAGGCGGTTTATGACTTGCGCAACCCGCCAGTACCGATTCATGAAGAAGCGCCGCGCGATGGCGGCGGGCGCGTTTACCAAGGCGGTAAAGCCGCTTGCGAGGAAGTGCTGACCGCTTATGCAGCGACGTATAAGTTCGAGCTGGCTTTGCCGCGCTTCGCCTCAGTCTACGGCTACGGCCCCTACACCGGGGGCGGCAACGTTGGCATGGATATGTACACCATGCTGCAGGCGGCGCTGGCTGGCAAGCCTGCGCCAATGGGGCCGGGCATCGCCGACGCCAACGACTTCGTTTATGCCAAAGACATCGCACAGGGACTGCGCTTGATTACACATGCGAAAACATTAACGCATCACGCCTACAATCTCGGCACCGGAGCTGCGCCGACGATTGACGATATTCAGCGCAGTCTGCAAAAAATCCTCGGCGACGTGCGCTTCACCCGCGAGCAGCCATCACGGCCGCGCCCGGCTCTGGATATTTCTCGCGCGCGAAGCGAGTTGGGCTACGAGCCAAAATTCGATGTAGAGGCGGGGTTAAGGGATTTCATCGCCGAAATGCGGCGCTGAAAGCGTGGCCCACGTTTCATGGCTTTCAGCGCTGCCAAGGGCTAAGGAATGCCGGGGGTAGGGGCGACCGGCGGGCCTTGTTACAGCGCCTGCGGCGGCGCCATCACTTCGCCGCAGTGTTTGCAGGTTCTGAACGCCAAACTTCCGAAAAATTTCACGTAGGCTTTGGACACCGGGTCTTTGGCATAGTCGTCGACCACGAATTGTTCTTCGTGCAGCAGCGCGTCGCATTTGGGGCAATACCAGTGAAATTTGTCGATCTCGCCGGGGCGGCGTTTTCTTTCCGAGATCAGCGCGAAAGCGTCGGGTGCGAAGCGGGGTGAGTGGGGTGTGCCCGCCGGCGTGTAAATGATTGCGCCTTCCGGAATCACCGAAACTTCTTCACGACCTTCCGGTGTGCGCGTGTGCAGGCGCATTTCGCCTTTGATCATCAACATGGTCTCGTCGCTCGGGTTGACGTGAAACTCGCTGCGGTATTCTCTGCCGCGGGCGACGAAGGCCAGCGTATCGTCGTGCTGCCAGAGGACGCTGACGCGCATGCCGGTGGCGGCGAGCTTTTGGCCTTCGGCGAGGAGATCGACGATGGGCATTTGCGACATGACTGGGTTCCTCCGACTATTTTTATAGCGCAAATTCGGATTGTTGATGGGATCGTCCGTTCCGATGATTGGCATCGCTTGGACTTTTGCGGTGTGCAGCGTGGTTTGCGCGCTGGCTGGCATAGCGCTGCGGATTGTGAACCGAGCGCGTCGGGCTGCGGGCTGGAACCGGGCCGTTCAAGGTTCAAAGTTCAACGTCAGACCCGCTGCGGTTTATCGAACCGAGCCTCTAACGTTGAACTTTTGAACCTTAAATCTTTGAACCGTCGCCGCTAGGCGACAACGGGCTGCTTCATCGGCGTATGGCTCGGGATCTTCGGCACCCGCGTGCGCGGCTTACCATCGACGTGGCTGTTGCCCGCGCCAAGCAGTAACATTCTACCCGGGCCGGGGTTGCACAGCTGATACGGCTCGCCGGATTTGAGCAGCACGGTGTCGAACTGCTTTAAGTCAAATTCCTTTAGTGGCGTGCGCACGACGCAGCGGCCTTCGAGGACCATGAAGATATGGTCGTCGTTGTCATGGTAGTGCATGTCGTCTTGCTGGTTTGGCTCGCAGTTGATTGCCCAGTAGTAGGCCAAATCGGTGCGCCACAGCTGAAGATGATTGATCTCCGGATGGGCGTCGGCTTCTTTGATCGGGTTTTTCATCTCAACCATAAATAACCTCCTAAAAAATTGTTCAAGCCGTTCAAATCGTCTTGGAATTCGGGCGAATGGCTGCTCGCCTCTAGCTTAGCCGTGATTGCGCGGCGGCCGCTCTTTGGGTTTGACCAATCGGCCATGGGTGCCGTCGCAGTAAGGATGAAATTTTGAGCGCCAGCAGCGGCAGATGGCGATGGTCTCGGGCTGTTTTAGCTCCAAGATTGCCGGCTCGATATTTGTTCCTTCATGCGAGCCATCGCAGAACGGCAAATTTTTACTCTTGGTGCAGCGACAGTAGGCCACGCTCTTCGATACTTGTTTGACGATCGTCGGTTCGATCAAGTCGTCGTAGGATAGTCCGGCCATCGGTCCTCCAGTATATTCATTCAAGGTTCAAGGTTCAAAGTTCAAAGGTTTTCGCTCGGTTTAGCCGTTCGGTTCTTTCCGTGGTCGGTGAACGTTATGCGCGATCGAGCAGTCTCAGCGCGTTGCGGCTGAAGATATCCGCTCGCTCGTCGTCGGTCAATGGAAACTCTTCAAGGATCTGCTTTGCCCGCGGCAGCAGTGGCAAGAGCGGCGGCGCGTCGCTGCCGAAGAGCAATTTCTTCGCGCCGACCGTCTGGTAGGCGCAGGTGAGCGCCGGCGGGTGGTAGCAGACGGTGTCCATGTGAATCTCGCGCAGGTAGTCGCTGGGTTTTTTGGTGATCAGCATCGGTTCATAGGAACCCAGGCCCGAGGCTTTATCGCCCAGCTCGTACGCGTAATCCATTCGGCCAATGACTTCGCAGATGCCGCCGCCCAGGTGACAGCCGACAAATTTCAATCTCTTGTGGCGCTCGAAGACGCCGCGCACAATCATCCTGGAAATCGCCAGACATTCGTCAAACGGCCGGCCGACGCTGGAGGCCAGGCGATAATCGCGCATGCGCTCTTCACCGAAGCCCACCGATGGCGCGTGCATCATCATCGGCACGCCGAGGCTTTCGACCATCTCGAAAAATCCTTGGGCCTCGTCATCGTCAGGGTAAGCGCCTTGATGGCTGGAGTTGATCAGCACGCCGTTGAGCTTGTACTCGCGAATGCCGCGCTCCAGCTCCTTCAAGAACGGCGCGCCGCCGCAGGGCAGGCTGCTGGTGAAGACGATCACGCGTTCTTTGTATGTTTGCTGAATCTCGGCGCCGTATTCGTTCCAGCGGCGGATGAAGGCGAGGGATTCGCCGGCGGTTTTGTCTCTGAGGTAGTGAATCGTGTTGCTGACCACGCAGCGCTCGATGCCGACTTTTTCATGGGCTTCGAGCAGATTTTCGATGGTCAGCGGCGCAGCGCCGCCCCAGCGGCGCTCGCGCGCTAGTTCGGGTGGATAGACGTGGGCGTGCCAATCGATGATCATTTTTAACTCCAGCGGATGTTCGAACCGTTCAACTGCTGCGCTCCGTTCCCTTCGGCAAGCTCAGGGCCTGAGTCCATCGAAGGCAAGCCGTTCGAATCGTTGCACAGGTTCAAAGCGCAGCGCCGCATTCCGGGCTATACCGAGTCATTTCCCCCGCCTCGCCCGAAACGAGGGCGATCCCTGATTATACTTACGTCATCTTCCTTTTATCCCCAGCTCTGTCTGTGCTTCGCGCAGAAATTTCAGCTCGGCGACTTCATTCGGCGCCACCTCGCGCGCGACCTTGGCGCTTTTTCTTGCCTGTTCGATAACCAACCTCAGACCGTCTTCCGGTACGGCACCGTCGGCGTTGAACAGATTTCTGATCGCGTCGTAGGACGCGTAGGCGAAATCGCTTTCGACCTTACCCCAGGCCATCAGGGTTCGCGCGGACTCGTCGCGGTTGTCGCGAATGAAGCGATTGGCGCGGATGGTTGCTTTGAGCACGCGGCGAATTTCGTCCGGTTTTTCTTTGATCTTGCGCAGGTGCGAGCCCATGCCGAGGTAAGGAAAGCTGAAAAGCTCGTAAGCGCGCGCGAGCACGCGGTAACCTTGCTTCTCCATCTGCGTGTCCGCCGGCGGCGACATCACCACGACGTCGACGACGCGCTGCTTGAGCGCAGTCAGCCGCGCCGCATCGGAACCCAGGGCCAGCACTTTGATATCTTTTTCAGGGTCGAGGCCCGACTGGCGAATCATCATGCGCGCTGCGGTGTCGGGCGTGGCACCATAGGTGCTGACGCCGAGAGTCTTGCCTTTAAGGTCTTTGATCGTTTTCAATTCCGGCTGAGCGATCAGCGTCACCGGCCAGTTGTCGAGAAAACCCGCGACGATGCGAATCGGCAAACCGGCGATGGCGCCGCCGACCACCGCGCCAAAAAGCTGGCAGTAATCGACATCGCCGGTCGCCAACGCGGTGATGGCGACGTTGGGATTCATGCGGATAATTTCCGCGTCAAGATTTTCTTCTCGGAGAAAGCCGCGCCGCTGCGCCATGTGCGAAGTGAGGTTGGGCATGTTGGGGTTCGACACGGCGATGCGGATGCGATCCGCGGCGCCAGCGCCCTGCACCACCCCAGCGTGTGCCGATAACATGAAGATGAGTGCGACGACGCAGAAGGATGAATGATGAAAGCGGAAAGCGGAAACGAGCCGGTTATGCGAGTGGAGTTTCATCATTCATTCCGCTTTCAACCTTTTCGCCGAGGATCATGCCACGAAGCAGGTCCTCATGCGAACCCATACAAAGTCGCTGGATTGTCGACCAGGATTTTCTTGCGAACCGACTCTTCAGGAGCAAACAGCGCGAGCAAGTCGACCAGGTCGCCGTCGTTGGGCGTATGTCCTGGCAAGAAATTGTTCGAGTGCGGCCAGTCGGTGCCCCAGATCACTCTGTCCGGCGCCGCGGCGATCACCGCCTGCGCATAGGGGATCACTTCGACAAACGGCAGACCATGATAGGAATGCACCATGGTTTCGCAAATCTTGTCCGCGCCGCTGACCTTGGTCCAGACATGTTTCACCTTCATTAAGTCGAGCAGGAGCTGAAAGCCCGCTTGCCGCAAACCCTCGGCAGGTTTGACCCGCGCGATGTGATCGATGATCACCGGCACGGGGCAATTGCGAATGCGCTTTTCCTGCTCCGTCAAGTTTTTCATGTCGATGTGCAGATCGAGCGACCACTTGAGGTCGACGATGTTGTCAATGCAGCGATCGAGCACGCCCAGCTTGACGTTGCCGCGCGGCCGGTCGAGCAGATTAAAACGCACGCCGCGGATGCCGGCGTCGTTCAACCGGCGCAGTTCGTCTTTCGGCGTTTGGTCATCGATGCGTCCGACACCGCGAAATCTGCCTCGCGAATTTTTAATCGCATCCAGCGTCGCCGAGTTGTCCAAGCCGTGCACGCTCGGCTGCACGACCACGGCGCGTTCGACGCCGATGACCGCGAGCATTTTTTGATAGTGCTCCAGCGGCGCCGCCGGCGGCGTATACTCGTGAGTTGAAACAAATGGAAAAACTTCCGGCGGCCCGAAAACGTGGAAATGGGTGTCGCACGAATTCGCCGGCGGCGTGAAGTGCGGCTTGCGTGTGTTGGGATCGGGCGGATAGCAGTAGGGCATTGGGGCTCCTTAGATGCTCGTGAGGGGTAAGGGGTGAAGGGCAAGGCGTTTCGGACGAATGCGGAAACCGGAAAGGCGGAAAGCGCAAACGTCGAACACGCCTTACCCCTTCACCCCTTACCCTTCACGCCTCACGTCTTTCGATCCAATCGAGAATCACCGCGTTGGTTTCCTCCGGCGCTTGCCAGAAAAAACCGTGGGATTGGCCTTCGAGTATTTTCAGCTCTGCACCGGGGATTCGGTTCTTCAACGCCTCGGCCTGCAGCACGTGATTGCTGCGGGCTTTGTCGTTGTTGCCGATTAAAACCAAGGTAGGCACGCGCACGTCGCCTAACCGGTGCGTCGCTTCCCAGTTGTGGCGCGCGATGCTCAGCTGGATGTATTCGGAGAGGTTCGCGTGGGTGGCGCGGGCGAGTTTGTAGAATTCGTCTATTTCAGTTGGGTGGCTGTCGCGAAACTCTTTGGTGAAAAACACATCTGAGTCGCAATACTCGTCGCGGAGAAATTGCTCGAAGCCCTTCTCGACCAGACCAAGCACTAGCCAGTGCGGCAAACCGGGCACGCAGTCCGGACCTGGGCGCGGCACCAGGCCTGAGCCACTGGCGGCCATGATCAAGCTCTTTACCCGACCAGGAAAATTCAAAGTCATCTCCAGCGCGACGCGGCCGCCCATGGAGTGGCCGAGTAAATGAGCCGATGGGATTTGCAAATGATCGAGCAACGCGACCGCGTCGTTGGCCATTTGTTGGATTGTGTAAACCTGTTGAGCCGTCCTCGTGCGCGGGCAGCCGCGCGGGTCATGCAGAATGAGCTGCAGCGATTGCGACAGTGCTGGGACTTGGTAGGGCTTCCACACTTCAGCGGAAAATGCCGTGGATGGAAACAGCAGCAGCGGCGCGCCGCTGCCGAGGGTTTCGTAATACAGGTTAGTGCCGGTGGCGAGATGGGCGATTGGCATGGGGTCTTGGATGCTCGTAAAGGTTAAAGGGTTAGGGGTAAGGCGTTCGGATAAAAGCGGAAACCGGAAAGCGGAAACTCCGAATACCCCTTACGCCTTACCTTCACCCCTTACGCTGGCTACTTTCCGGACCCAGCTAAGAATCGCGTTGTTAGTTTCCTCCGGCACCTGCCAGAAAAAACCGTGCGATTGGCCTTTGAGTATTTGCAGTTCGGCTTTGGGAATGCGGTTCTTCAGCGCCTCGGCCTGGGCGAGATGATTGCTGCGTCCCGAGTCGTGGTCGCCGATCAATACAAGAGTCGGGCATTTCACATCGCCCAGCCGGTGGGTGGCTTCCCAGTTATGCCGCGCAATGATCAGGTGAATAAACTCCGGCAGCTTGGCGTGGGTCGCGAATGCGAGCTGAAAAAAAGCTTCGACTTTCTCCGGATATTTCTTGCGATAGTCCTCGGTGAAAAAGGCGTCGGTGTCGCAAAACTCTTCGCGCAGCGCTTTCTCGAAACCTTTTTCGACCAAGCGAATCACTAGCCAATGGGGCAAGCCGGGAATGCAGTCGGCACCAGGGCGCGCTGCTTGGCCCGAGCCGCTGGCCGCCATGATTAGGCTCTTTACCCGCCCAGGAAAATTGAGCGCCATCTCCAAGGCGATGCGCCCGCCCATCGAGTGGCCGACCAGATGCGCCGAAGAGATTTTCAAATGGTCGAGCAGGGCGACGATGTCGTTGGCCATCTGATTGATGGTGTAAACCTTCTGCGTCTCGCTCGTCCGTCCGCAGCCGCGCGGGTCGTGCAGCACAAGCTGCGCGGACTGCCTCAGTGGCATCTGCGATGGCTTCCAGACTTCGCAGGAAAACGCCGTCGACGGCACGAGCACGATCGGCTCACCCTGGCCGTGGGTTTCGTAGTAGACGTTGGCACCGGTGGGTAGATTTACGGTAGGCATAACGCGTCTCCTGATGTTGGTGTATCTTGCTTAGCAAAGGTTCGGATTGCCGCAGTTTGAAATCCTAACCAGCCGCGATTTCGGTTTTCTCCCCGTTTCGGGGCAGGATTGAGGTGGAGGCAACGCGCTGGCATTGGACTTACGCCCCCATCCTGGCCTTCCCTCGAGACGGGGGAAGGGAATAGAATCCGTGGATGTTTCTATCGGCATCTCTGGGAGGTCACAGCCCCATCTGCTTGATCATCGCCTGCGTCAGCGGACTTTTCTCGTCGAGCAAGTGCTCGGACATGGTGTAGTGATTTGCGCCGGGCACGACGAGATAGTCAACGTTCATTCC
This sequence comes from Deltaproteobacteria bacterium, assembly GCA_016874755.1. Classification (NCBI taxonomy): domain Bacteria; kingdom Pseudomonadati; phylum Myxococcota; class Myxococcia; species Deltaproteobacteria bacterium. Next base: position 27,313 of record VGTH01000041.1, read on the forward strand.
CTGTTGCTTGCAGTAGTTGAAATAATCTTCTGACATTCGCTGCCAGCCCTTCGGTTCGGCGCCGCCGACGGCGACGACCAGCGGGCATTTTACTTTAGGCGGGTTGAGAAACGGGCTGTTGGCTTTGGCGCATTCGGGTGTCATGCGCACTTGCTCCTGCACGCTGATCTGCATCACCATGTCGAGGTCGAAGACGCCGGAGGTTGGCACGGCGCCTTTGATACAGTCTGGCGGCATGCCTTGTTGGCTCCAGTCGTGCGCCAACGCGAGCGCGGTTAAGTGCCCGCCGGCGGAATGGCCGGAGACGAAGAGCTTTTCCGGATTGGCGTTGTAGCTGCGGATGTTTTTGTAAACCCAGGCGATGGCGCTGCGGGTTTGCCGAACGATGTCCGTCACGGTCACCTTGGGACAGAGATCGTATTCCACCATCACCACCGTCGCGCCGCGCCGCGTAAAAGTCGGCACGAAGTTGGCGTTATCGTCCTTGCTGCCGCTGCGCCAGTAGCCGCCGTGGATGTAGACCAGCACGGTGCCGTTGGGGCGGTCGGCGGTGTAGATGTCGAGCTTTTCGCGCTCCGAGCTGCCGTAGGCGACGTTCAACCAAGACTTCGCGCTCTCGCGAACTTTTTTGGCTTGCGCCGCGCGCACCTTGGCGAGCTCCGGATACTCCGGCACCGATTCACGCGGGTTGTATTGGTATTCCATCTCGTCGGGGCGAAAGCCATTGTAATTGGTCTCCATGGGCTCGACGTTACTGGAAGGCTCTTTTGCTTGTCAATCGCGAATTCGTCAAAAGAATTTGACTTCTCCCATGGTGAAGCGTTAGCTAACGTAAACCCAATTATTTCCAGGCTGTTTGCCCTAGTTGGTGCTGAAGCAGATGAAGAAAATTAGCTGCGAATTAACCGGAAGACACCGGGTGGCATAGCTTGCGCACGGAAAATTACCGGTTTCTCCTTGACAAAAATCGGCTCCCCCTAATATAACCACAACAACTAAAATTTAGTGACGGCTTGGCAAAAACCAAGCCGAAGGAGGGGGAGTCATGGAGCTCGCGCATTTTTTTCTGCGGTGGATTCATCTTTTAGCTGGCATCACGTGGATCGGCATCCTTTATTACTTCAACTTTGTCCAGACGCCGTTTTTTGCGGAGACCGAAGCGCCCGTGCGCGTCGGTGCGATTCAAAAACTTTTGCCGCGTGCCCTTTGGTGGTTTCGTTGGGGCGCGATGTTTACATTTTTGGCCGGTCTGCTCATGTGGCTCATGCGGTTGGGGCAAACCGGCAGCGCTGCTTTCTTCTCTTCCCAGTATGGTGTGGTGATAACGCTCGGCAGCCTGATGGGCACGATCATGTTTCTCAACGTTTGGCTGGTGATCTGGCCCAATCAGCAAATCGTTATGGCCTCGACCAATCAAGTTGCCGGCGGTGGGCAAGCGCTGCCCAACGCCGCGGGTGCGGGACGGCGCGCCGCCCTGACTTCACGGACTAACACCGTCTTTTCCATGTCCATGTTGTTTTTCATGGCGGCGGCGTCGCACTACCCATCCTTGATGAGCGCCAACCCATCGCTGGGGCTGTTTTGGATTATCTCTTTGATCATCGTCGGCGCGGTTGAAGCCAACGCCTTGTTCGGTACCCAGGGCGCAACCAAGAAGCCGTTGGACTCCGTTTCCGGCGCCCTGCAGTTCGGTTTTGCGCTCTGGCTGGTGATGTATCTCCTCTGCCTGGCCTTACTCTAAAGAAGTAGGGGGCGACCGGCCGGTCGCCCCTACACCGACTCTATCGCGGCGGCGCTGATTGCTCGCGCAGATAGGCAACCAGGTAGGGGATCTCCGACTTCAAAAACGGGAACGTCGGCATCACTTTGGTGGCCCGCTTAGGCTTGTAGTTGGGCGGATACTCGATGCGCAGCACGCGCGATTCGATGAGCTCCGGCGGCGAGCCTCTGAGCGCCGGACCGATCGAGCCTTCCTTGGCCGGATCGGGGTTGTGGCAGGCGATGCAGTTTGCCACGTACACCGCTTTGCCTCTTTCATAGTCGCGGTCTTTTTTCTCTCCTCCTGCTTGGTCGCTATCCTTGCCACAGGCGCTGACCGTTAACAGAGCGCATATTGCCAGCACTTTCATCGCTATTTTCATATCAGATTTCTGCTCTTCCCCCCTTGGAACATTCGTCGCTTTTAAGGTCGGCTTAGGCCGACGCGGTGAGTTCGTCGTAGTTCTGCTGGCCGAAGCGCCGCGTGCCGGCTTCGAGCTCACGAAAAATCGTGAGCAGCTTGCTGCAGAGCGGGGTGGCGATGCCCAACTTTTTGCCCTCACTGACGACATAGGCTAGCGTGAAATCGACTTCGGTCTTGATCTTTTTTTGCACGTAACGCAGCGGCCCTTTGCGGTCTGCCGGTTTCCAAGTCTTGGCGAAGCCGTTGACGGCGGCTAGCCGCTTGTCGGCGGAGTTGCGCGGATGGAAATCGGCGGGATAGTACTCCGACAGTTTGATCCAGCGCACGCCCAAGGCTTCACCCACGGAAACCACCTCTGCGAAGAAGTCCGCCATGACGCGGCGCTCTTTTTCACTGGTGCAGGTGGTGGCGAGCGAGGCGTCGGCCAACGAGCCGTAGTAGCCCAAACAAGTGTAGGTAAGCTTGCTCCACAACACGCCGAGAATGTTATCGGAGATTTCGGTTTCCATGACCGTGTTGAGGAGCTGGTTCAGACCCGCTAGCGCCGGCGTCGTCTTGCCGTGCAGGTGGCCGATGTAAAGATGCCCGCGGGTTTCGGTGTGGAGGTGTGCCGGAGCGAGCTTGCGGCAGCCCATGCGGATGGCCATGCCGACGGTGCGGTCGGCGCCGACGCGCTCTTGTAGCAGCGGCGGATTGATGCCGTTCTGCATCGACATCAATAGTCCGTTGTCGGCGAGGTGCGGCACGGCTGTGTCCAACGCGGCGGGCGTGTAGTTGGAGCGCACGGCGACGCCGGCGATGTCGAACTTGCCTTGAACTTCGTTGGGATAAACCACGTTGATCTTGACGTTGAACGGCCCGTCGGGGACGTCGACTTGCAAGCCGTTTTTGCGGATCGCTTCGACGTGCTCTTTATCGATGTCGACGAACGTGACGTCATTGCCGGCGCGCGCGAGCCGGCCGCCGATGATGCCGCCGATGGGGCCGACGCCGACGATGAGAATACGCTGGGCCATGGAAACCTCCGAAACCATGCGAATAATACTCTTACCATAAGGAATTGAATCAGACCGTTCAAGCGATCGACAAGAGAAGCGCGGCCGTTCTTGTTCGCTGGGTTTGTCGCCGATTGGAAAACCCGTGCTCCTTTGCAGCGGCGGCCTTGAAGATTTAAGGATTCCTGAAATAGTAGCGCGAATAGAGTTCTTTACAGAAACACGCGATTGCCGCGGCGCTGCAGGGAGCTGATCTGAAAATCATCGGCAACTCCGGCAACAAGATGGTCTTCTCGCTCTACGCCAAGCCGGAGTTCAAGTCCGTCGAGCAATTGCAGAGGCGCAGAGGCCGCAGAGAGAAATAGTCTTTTCCGAACTCTGCGTCATCAGCGTCTCTGCGCGAGAAATGTCTTCAATGAACCCCGCACACATCAACCCCATCACTGTTGAGGTGGTGCGCAACGGCCTCGCCCATATCGCCAACGAGATGGCGACGGTGCTGCGCAAGACCGCCTACAACATGATGATCTACGAGGTGCGCGACTATTGTGTCGGCATCGTCGATCCGGAGGGTAATATTCTGTCGCAGAATTTCGGCGCGCTGCCGATTTTTCTCGCCGACCTGGGCCCGGCGATTGTCGACGGTGTGCGCATGCACGGGCGCGACGGCTTCAAGCCCGGCGACGTGCTGATCATGAATCATCCCTACGTGTGCGGGCAGCATTTGAACAATGTCGTCGTCTACACGCCGTTTTTCCATGAAGGCGAGCTGGTCGCGTTTCTCGCCGTGCGCGCGCACTGGATCGACATTGGCGGCAGGCCCGTCGGTTTTGGCTTTAGCGGCACGCGCGAAGTTTACGAAGAGGGTTTGCAGTTTCGCTCGTTGAAGCTCTATCGCGGCGACAAGCCCAATCCGGATTTGTTTCAAATTATCAAGGACAACGTGCGCTTCGCCGAATCTTCGCTCGGCGATTTGCGCGCCCAGGTCGCTGCCTGTCGCAGCGGCGATAGAGGCTTGGGCGAGTTGGTGCAGCGTTATGGCCTCGAAGTGTTTCTCAACTGCGTGCGCGAAGTCTGGCGCCAATCCGAAACCCTGGCGCGCGAGCAAGTCGCCAAGATCAAGCCGGGAAAATATGCCGCCGAAGCATTGTTTGACAGCGATGGCGTCAACCTCGACAAGCCGGTGCCGCTGAAAGTCAAAGTTGAAGTCGCGGGCAGCGAGATGATCATCGATTTCTCCGAGATCAGCGATCAAGTGGCGGGCTCGATCAATTCCGGTGAGTCGGGCGCGGTCGCCGCGGCGCGCGTCGCCTTCAAGTCGCTGGTCAGTCCGTTCTCGCCCATCGACGAGGGCTGCTTTCGGCCGCTGAAGATCGTTATCCCCGAGGGCAAAATTCTCAGCGCCACGCCGCCATCGCCGGTGGGCAACTGGAGCCGGACGCTGCCGACGGTGGTGGATCTGATTTTCAAAGCGCTGGCGCCGGCGATGCCCGAGCGCGTCGCCGCTGGCCACAAGGGCGACATGGGCGGCTACGCGTTTTTCGGCATCAATCCGAAAAGCGGCCGGCGTTTTCTCTGCCAGACCATCATGGGCGGCGGCTGGGGTGGACGTGCTTTTGAAGACGGTGAGAACGCCACTGTTTCGATGTGCCAGGGCGATGTCCAGAATGCGCCGGTGGAGATACAAGAGATTTATTATCCAGTGTTGATCGAGCGGCAAAAACTGCGCGACGGCAGCGGCGGCGCAGGGAAATTTCGCGGCGGCTTGGGCATCGAAGTTTGTGTGCGCGTGCTCTGTGATGCCAGTACAAATATAAACGTCGAGCGCCAACGCGCCGCGCCCTGGGGATTGTTCGGCGGCGAGTGCGGTGAGAAGGCACGGGCGTTGGTCAAACAGTCCCCGGACGATGAAGGCGTGTGGTTGACCAAGAAACCGAACTTTCCGCTGCAGGCGGGCGGCAGCGTGACGTTTTACACCGCGGGCGGCGGCGGCTATGGTGCGGCGAGGGAGCGCGCAGTTGAATTGGTCGAGCGGGATCGACGTTTGGGCTACGAAAAAATCCCCCTTGATCCGCCTTTTTCAAAGGGGGAAAGCTAATTTCCGAGGATTGTTCTTGTTCCCCTCTTTGAAAAAGCCGGGCTAGGGGAGATTTTTTTGAGCGGCCTTAGGAGGTGAGTGATCATGGACGCACAGCAAGAATTCCAAAAACGATTAACTCAAGTCCGCGTCGCCATGCGCGACAAGGGTCTGCAAACGTTGCTGGTCTACGACTCCGGTCGCCACAACTTTCTGCGCATGAACTACGTCGCCTATCTGAGCGACTTCATCAGTGTCGGGCCAGAGACGATGTTGGTTGTGCCCCTTGAAGATGCCCCGGTGCTTTATCTTTCACCGGCGTGGGATCTGCCGCGGGCGCAGGAAGAATCTTGGGTGCAGGATGTTCGGCGCTTCAAGGACTTCTGGCCGTGTTTGGCGAATGCCGGCAAGGCGGGATTGATTGGCCGCGAGGCGATCTCTGCGGCGCTGCATGAAGAAATCACCAAACAGCTCAAGACGCCTCCGGTCAACGCGAAAGACATTATCGAAAACATGGCGCGCTGCAAAGGCGATTTCGAATTGGAAAGATTGCGCCGTGCCGCGGCCATCGCGGACGCTGGTGTGAAAGCGTTGCACGACGACGCCCGTCCCGGTTTGAAAGAGTACGAGCTGGCGGCGATTGTCGAATACAAAATGCGCTCGCTCGGCGCTGAAGATAACTTCGGCATGGTGGTGGCCAATTCGCATAACCAGGCGCTGCATCCGGCGACCGACCGCACCGTGCAAAGGGGCGATATCATCATCGGTGAGATCACGCCGTGCATCGGCGGCCTGTTCGTGCAGATCTGCCGGACTGTCGTGTTGGGCGAGCCCAAGCCGGTGGTGCGTGAGAAATACGCGATTCTCCACAAGGCGATGGGGTTGGGTATGCAAGCGGCGCAAACCGGCGCGCCGGCGTGCAACGTCGCCAAGGCGATCAACGACACGTTTATCGAGTACGGCTACGAGCAATATTGCAAGCCGCCGTTCATGCGCGTGCGCGGCCACGGCCTGGGCTGCGGCTCGTTTGCGCCGGGTAGTTTGGAAGACGAGAACAAAACCAAATTGGAAGAGGGGATGACGTTCATCATTCATCCCAACCAATATTTGCCCGAGACCGGTTATCTGACGCTGGGCGACACGGTGGTGATGGGCAAGCAGAAGGCGGAGTCGATGATGCGGTCGTCGTGGGATATTCACATCAAGGATTAACGTGAGTGGAGACAGAGGAATCTGTCATTCTAAGCGGTAGCGAAGAAGCTGCTGGCGAGCAGCGTTGTGACGAGAAGCAGATGCTTCGGCGGACCTCAGCATGACACCAAACAGATTTTGCGCCGGTTGGGTACAATTCGAATTGCACGACAGAGGACACTATGATCTTTGGTCGACATTCGGTGCTAAAGCGCGGCTGCTCCACTTGGGATGCGCAGGCGTTGCCGCAGGCGGAGTTTCAGCCGCGCGTCGATGCGGTGCGCAAGGAAATGGCGCGGCGCGGCCTCGACGCGCTGGTGATCTACGGCGACAACTATTGTTTTGCCGACCTTTGCTATCTAACGAACTACTTCCCGAAAGTCCGCGGCGGCATTGCCATCGTGCCGCGCGACGGCGCGCTCTCGATGCTGCTCAACATCGGCAGCCGCGACGTGCCGTTCGCCAAGACCCTGACCTGGGTGGAGGACGTGCGAGCGTCGAATTTGGTCGGCACCGATGGCGCGAAGATGATCAAGGAAAAAGGCGTTGACCAGGGCACGATTGGCCTCGCCGACTCTGGCCAGGGATTTCCTCTGCCGCAGTTGGAAGACATGAAAAATGCCTTGCCAGGGGTGAAATGGCAGGCGTGCGATGACATGATCGCGCCGCTGCGCCTGGCGAAAACCGCGCGTGAGCTGCACGCGATGGGCGAGGCGGGCCGCGTGCTGCAAGGAATTTGCTCCGGTGTTAGCGCGTTTATCAAACCGGGACGCAAGGAATACGAAATCGTCGCCGACATCGATCGCCTAGCACGCGACAAAGGCGCGGAGGATATTCGTATCCTTGCGGGTGGGCAGCGCTTGAATCCGCCGAGCTTCAAACAAGCCGCGAGCGTCGGCTCGCACTGGGCGCTTTACCTATCCGTGCAGCACGAGCGCTACTGGGCCGAAGCCGGACGGACATTTTTTCTAACTGGCAATGCCAAGCTGCAAGCCGCCTACCAGAAGGCGCAAGAGATAGTTGCGGCGATGGCGGGGCAATTGAAGCCGAATGGAACTGTGGCGGCGATCGATGAGACCGCGCGCAAAGCATTGGGAGAATTTTACGCCACGGCGTCGGTTTACGGATTGGCCAATGGCATCGGTTTGAATCAGTGGGAGGCACCGTTTCTGAATAGTAGCGACGCGGCGGAAGTCGGCGCGCCGACGGTCGATGCGCAAACATTGAATGAGAACATGACGCTGGCGCTGCGCGTGACGATCGAGAGCGAAGGCAAGATTGTCCTGTACGGCGATAGTTTCCAGGTGACGGGGAGTGGGGCGCGGCGGATCGGTGCTTGAATCGAAAGGCTTCATGAGAATCGCGGTTGATATAGGCGGTACATTTACAGATCTGGTTGCGGTCGATGACGGCGGCAAAGTCCATCGCAGCAAATCCCTGACAACTCCCGATAACTTAGCGCGCGGCATCGACGACTGTTTGAAGCTGGCCAACGTCGGCGTCGGCGCCGCGACGTTTTTCGTGCACGGCTCGACCGTGACGATCAACGCGGTGCTGGAGCGCAAGGGCGCGCGCACCGGGCTGATCACGACCAAGGGTTTTCGCGATATCTACGAGATCGGCCGCGGCAACCGGCCGGAAGGCTACAATCTATTTTTCAAACGGCCGGTGCCCTTGGTGCCGCGCGACTTGCGGCTCGAAGTCGACGAACGGATGTACGCCAGCGGTGAAGTGCTGACGCCGCTCGACGAGAAGTCTGCCGCTGAGACGATCGGCGCCTTGAAGAAAGCCGGGGTCGAGAGCGTTGCCGTCTGTTTGCTGCACGCCTACGCCAACGCGGCGCATGAAGAGCGCCTCGGACAATTGCTGCACGAGAAATTTTCTGAGGCCTACGTCTCGTTGTCCCACGAAATCCTCCGCGAGTTTCGCGAATATGAGCGGACATCGACGACGGTTTTGAATTCTTACGTCGGTCCGCTGGTGAGCCGTTATCTCGTGGCCCTTGAAAAAATGCTCGCTGACTCCGGCTTCCGCGGCACCTTTCGCGTCATGCAGTCCAACGGCGGCGTGATGTCGGCGGAGACCGCGAAGAAAATGCCGGTGACGATGATGGAGTCGGGGCCGGTGGCGGGCGTGATCGCGGCGGCGCGGCTCGGCGAAGAATTGGGCTGCCGGCAAATTATTTCCTTTGACATGGGCGGCACCACGGCCAAGTCGAGCTTGATCAAAGATTTCCTCCCGGAAGTGACCAGCAGCTACTACGTTGGCGGCTACGTGACAGGTCATCCGATGATGCTGCCGGTGGTCGACATCGTCGAGGTCGGCAACGGCGGCGGCAGCATCGCCTGGATCGATCCGGCGGGTGGCTTGAAAGTCGGCCCGCAGAGCGCGGCGGCGGTGCCGGGGCCGGCGTGCTACGGCAAAGGCGGTGCCGAGCCGACCGTGACCGACGCTAATTTAATCGCCGGCAGAATCGATCCCGAATATTTTCTCGGCAGCGGCATTCGCTTGGAGCGCGACAAAGCGGCGCAGGCGATCATGGAGAAAGTTGGCAAGCCGCTAAATTTATCTTTGGAAGAAGCCGCGCTCGGCATCCTCACCATTGCCAATTTCAACATGTCGCTTTCCGTGCGGGCGGTGTCGGTGGAAAAGGGCTACGACCCGCGCGATTGTGTGCTCGTGCCGAGCGGCGGCGGCGGTGCGCTGCATGCGATGGCGATTGCGCGCGAACTATCGGTGCCGCGAGTGATGATCCCGCCGATGCCAGCGCACTTTTCGGCGCTCGGCATGCTGATGGCCGATTTGAAGCACGACTACGTCCAGACTTTCGTGCGCGAGCTGGCTGACACAACCGGCAACGAGATCGCCGATGCGTTTGCCGGCCTGGAAAAATCTGCCACGGCAACTTTGAATGAAGAAGGCGCCAAGCCGGAGCAAATGGTGCTGCGCCGCTTTTTGGACATGCGCTACCGCGGCCAGGAGTACACGCTGCCGGTGCCAGTCGCGGCAGAGTTGCGCGGCTTGACAGATTTCAGCGCCATTCGCGAGCGCTTCGATCAATTGCATCAAGAGCACTACGGCCACTCGGCACCGAAGGAGCCGGTCATGATGGTCAACCTGCGGCTCACGGCGCTGGGGAAATTCGCAAGCAAATTGCCGTTGGCTACAGCGTCGCGCACGGAAGATCGCGGCGAACGCGGCCGGCGCGCGGTCATCTTTGAGAGCAAGCCCGTCGATTGCCCGATTTATCTACGCAGCGGTTTCAAGCCTGGCGATAATTTGATCGGGCCGGCGGTGATCGAGGAGATGGGTGCGACGATTCTCGTCTACCCGGGCGACAAGTTGCAGGTCAATGAGCTTGGGCAGTTGGTGATCGATATTCAGAGTTAGGTCTGATCTACAAGAATCGACGGCAGATGACGCAAAGGCGGCGGTGAGTTAACGAACCGCATGGAAGCGTCGCATGAGCTGCTGATGCGATTCGATTGACCATCGCAGTTTAGAACAACTGATGGGCGCTATTGAAATCTCCGATTCCCCGAGTAAGCCCGTAGGGCTGTATCGAGGGGCTAGTCTTAACGATCGATGCCGGAAGAAACTCTCAGCCAAAAGCTAGCAAACCACTGTGCAGCGCTGCGGCTTGAGCAGATTCCGCCGGCAGTCATCGACGCCGCCAAGCTCCACATTCTCGATTCCATTGGCTGCATACTCGCCGGCTCACGGTTGGAACCCGGCCGCCGCGCTTACCAACTTGCCATGGTGCTCAGCGATCATGGCGGTGCCTCGACCCTCGTCGGCACGCCTGCGCGCGTGAACTATCTGGACGCCGTCCAAGCGATGGCCACCGCGGCCCATTGCGGCGAGCTCGATGATATTCACGGCGGCGCCGGCACTTGCATTGGCGGCATGATCGTCCCAGCGCTTCTCGCCGTAGCCGAAAAATATGGCGGCACGGGCAAACGTTTCCTGGAAGCGGCAATTGCCGGCTATGAAACCATTGCCCGCGTCGGTCTTGCCATCGATGCGCCGCAATTGTTCGCGCGCGGCTGGTGGCCGAGCACGGTGTGCGGCGCCTTTGGCGTGGCGGCGGCGGGTGCGAAGCTGCTCGATTGGCCGGCAGAAAAAATCGTCAACGCGCTCGGCGTCGCGTCGCTTCACTGCGGCGGCATGCTCACCGGCGGCCAAGAGGGCGCGACCGCGCGCAATTTGGCGTTTGGCAGCGCGGCGAAAAACGGCGTATTGGCGCTGCTCGCCACCGAGCAAGGATTGACCGGGCCAAAACTCGCCTTCGAAGATCGGCGCGGCTTTTGCGCGACGTTGTCGGCAGCGCCGCGTTGGGAGTTTTTGCAAAACTTCGGCGAGTATTATCTGCTGGAAGTCGCGTTCAAGCCCTATCCTTGTGCGCGGCAACTCCACGCCGGCGTCGAGGCATTGTTGCGGTTGATGGCGCGTTACGCGATCGCGCCGGAACAGATCGGCGCGATCGAACTGGCGCTGCCGACCCAGAACGCGGCGATGGTCAACCGGCCGGCGACGCCGACGCTGCGCGCGGCGACTCTCGGCAGCGGCCAGTATGTGATGGCGGTGACCGCGCTGCGCGCGACGATTGATTTGCGATCGTTCGAAGACGAATTCCTACGCAGTGAAAAGGTTCACGCGCTGATGGAGAAAGTAACGGTAAGCCACAATGAGGAGCTGGATCGCCACTTTCCGAAGTATTGGTCGGGCCGCGTGACTGTGAAATTAACAGCAGGGCAGGTGCACACGGAGCAGATCATGGCGCCCAAGGGCGAGAGCGAAAATCCGGTGACACGCGACGACGTCGAGGAAAAGTTTATCGGGTTAGCGGCGCCGGTAATTGGAGAGGGGAAGCCGCGAGCAGTGATAGATCGCGTGTATTCTCTGGACACACTCGAAACGTTGGCTGATCTTCTCGACGAGATCCGAATCCTCGCCCCCGTTTCGGGGGAGAGTTAGAGAGGGGGCCGCAACGAAGGGCTTGCCCCATCCAAATCTTCCCCGAGGAGACTGTGTGGCAATTGTTATTTTGATGAGGCGGGGCCGAAGAATCCGCTTCGTGCGCGAAAAAGCAGATCCTTCGCTTGCGCTCAGGATGACGACACGGCCGATTTCTTTCCGTTGCGATACAATTTGAGGGCGGGGTGAGAAGTCGGATTGAAGCCATTTGCCGCTGTCAGCTATAACTTTAAAAGCTAAGGGGGCGTGACGCACGCAAAGAGCGCTCGAACCGAAGATTTTATCGATAACAGTTTGGTGCAGGAGCTGCGCAAAGAGGGGTTTTTCGCCCGGCTGCAAGGCGGCAAAGGTTTGTGAAAGTGAGAAAGACAACTATCCACAAAGAGCACAAAGGACACAAAGAAGAGGGGCAGCCATTCTTCTAGTCGCTGGCTCAGCAATTTCGCGTTGAGTCTGCTTCACGGCAAATGGTCCGATCTCTGCCTGATTTTCTATGTGAACCTTGTGCTCTTTGTGGTTAGATTTCCGAGGTCTATATGGCCATTGATCCCATTACTGTTGAAATAATCCGCTGCGCTTTGAAGGCCGCGGCCAACGAAATGTCGGCGGTGCTTAAAAAAACCGCCTACAATATGATGATCTATGAGGTGCAGGACTACTGCGTCGCCGTCCTCGACGACGAAGGGCGGACGATGTCTCAGAACGAAGGGGCGTTACCAATTTTTCTCGCTGACTTGGGTGTGGCGGTGCAGGACGGCATCGAAGTCTACGGCAGGGAAAATATTCATCCCGGCGATGTCTTCCTCGTCAACCACCCGGAGATCTGCGGCCAGCACTTGAACAACATGGCGGTGTACACGCCGTTTTTTTGGGAAGGGAAGCTGATCAGTTTTCTCGCCGTGCGGGCGCATTGGATTGACGTCGGCGGCGGCAGCACCGGCTTTGGCTCGAGCAACACGCGCGACGTCTATGAGGAAGGGCTGCAAGTGCGGTCGGTCAAAATTTACAAACAAGGGCAGCCCAATAGCGAAGTGCTGCGGTTGATCGAGGATAATATCCGTTTCCCGGAATCATCTCTGGGTGACTTGCGCGCGCAAATCGCCTGCTGCCGCACCGGCGAAGAACGTCTACAGCAAATCTGTCGCAAGTACGGCGGCGCGGTGTTTCGCCAGGCGGTGGAGCGGATCTGGGAACAGACTGACAAGCTGGTCCGCAAGTCCGTCCGTGCGATCCCGGACGGTGTCTACGCAGCCGCGTCGTTTCTTGATGACGATGGCAAGGTCATGAACAAAACCGTGCCGCTGAAAATCAAAGTCTTAGTGAGCGGCGACGAGCTGACGATTGACTACTCCGATGTGGCGGAGCAAGTGCCTGGATTCATCAATTGCGGCATCTCCGGTGGCATGGCGGCGGCGCGGGTGGCGTTTAAAGCGCTTACGTTGCCGCAAGGCGAGGTCAACGAAGGATCGTTTCTCGCGCTAAAAGTGATTCTACCTCCGGGCAAATTGCTCAGTGCTAAACGTCCCGCGCCGATCGGTGGCTGGAGTCTTTCGCTGCCGACTGTGCTCGATACGATTTTCCGCGCTCTGGCGCCGGCGATTCCCGAGCGCGTGCCGGCGGCGCATAAGGGCGACATGGGCGGCTATGCCATCTTTGGCATGAACTCAAAGACCGGCCGGCGCTATGTTTGCCAGAATATCGTCGGCGGTGGCTGGGGCGGCCGGCCGTTCGAAGATGGCGTGTCGTCAGCGGTGTCGATGTGCCAAGGCGATGTGAAAAACACGCCGATCGAATTGCAGGAGTTGTATTATCCCTTGCTTTACGAATGTCACCAGTTTCGCGCTGACAGCGGCGGTGCCGGTAAATATCGCGGTGGTAATGGCGTCGAGTTGCGAGTGAAACCGTTGGAGCCGTGTTTTCTGAGCCGCAACACCGATCGCATCAAGTGTCCCCCGTGGGGTCTGCTGGGGGGTGAAACGGCGCTGGTCAATGAAACCTACATCGAACGCAATGGCAACAACGATCCGTTGCCCGGTAAGTTTAGCCACCTGCAGGTGCAACCGGGGCAGACGGTAACCGTTTTCACAGCAGGAGGTGGAGGTTACGGCGATCCAATGAATCGCGATGCCGCGGCCGTCAAGCGTGATGTGGCACTCGGTTATTTGTCGAAACAACGGGCGGAGAAGGACTATCCGCACGCATTTCGCAGAAAATAGAAATCTGGAGGTGGTATGAACAGACTCGTTCGCTACGGGCTCGTTGTGCTGATGACGCTGGTCTTTGCCAACGTTGGCTTTGCGCAAGCCAAGAGAAACCTGCTCGTATAAGCTCTGGTACCCGGAGGCGGGGATGTCGACGGCGCAATATGACAAGGCGGCGGAGCGTTGGGAGAAGTTGCTGCGGGATGTTGGCCGGAAACAGTTCTGAATGGCCGCAAAAAACGCAAAAGTTCAGGGCGTAGGGGCGTGATTGGTCACGCCCGTCTTTTTCTATTTCTTTGCACTCACCCGCCAGATTTTTCCTGCGCCATCGTCGGCAACCAGTAGTGAACCATCGCTCCACACTGTAACGCCGACGGGACGGCCGTGGGCGCGATTGGGTTTTTCCTCGGCAAGAAAGCCGGTGAGAAAGTCTTCGATGGGGCCGCTCGGCTTGCCATTCTGAAACGGCACAAAGACGACTTTATAGCCGGCCGGCGTCGACCGGTTCCACGAGCCGCGCAGTCCAATGAAAGCGCCGCCGTGATAGCGCGACGGAAAAGAGTTGCCCATATAAAATGTCAGCCCCAACGCCGCTACGTGGGAGCCCATCGCATAATCGGGCTTGATCGCTTTGGCGACCAAATCGGGGCGCTGGCCTTTTTTGCGCGGATCTTCGATCTGGCCGAAATAGGAATAGGGCCAACCGTAGAACGCGCCGTCGCGCGCGCTGGTGAGAAAATCTGGGACGAGGTCGTCGCCCAGCCCATCCCGTTCGTTGACCACTGTCCATAGCGTTTTTGTTTTCGGCTCCCAATCCATACCCACCGGATTGCGTAAACCGCCGGCGAAAACGCGCATGGCGCTGCCATCAAGATTGGTTTGCAAGATCGCCGCGCGGCGCGGGTCCTTGGCATCGATGTTTTCTTCATCGACATTGGTTGCGGAGCCGACCGCGATGTAGAGTTTCTTGCCCTCCGGGTCGACGATGACGTTGCGCGTGTAATGGCCGCCCTCGGGAAGACTCAGTATGTTTTCCGCTTTGGCGGTGATCTGGGTGTCGCCGGTTCGGTACGGATATGCCACCACGGCGTCAGTGTTGCCGACGAAAATTTTCCCGCCGTGCAGCGCGACGCCAAAGGCGGCGTTCAGATTCGCCAAAAAAACTTCGCGCCGATCGGGCTTGCCGCTTTTGTTGGTGTCGCGAAAGAGCAGCGCGCGGCTATTGCCGCGGCGCCGGTTTGCTTCGACGACGAGAACGTCACGGTTCGGCAGCACGAGAATATTGCGCGGGTTATCGAGCTCATCGGCGAACAAAGTTACCTCGAAACCTGCCGGCGCTTTCGGCATGGCACCGGTGGGCCAACCTATGACCTGCGGCGAGTTGCCCACTGACTTGGTTGCGAAGGGCGGCGGCAAGACTAGGTGCTCCGACGGGCCGGTGTCGACGATGCGTCTCGGCGCAAGCTCGCCCGCAAGCGTGAGCGATGCAGCGAGGGTGCAGCTCGCGGCCAATAGTGCTGTGCAAAAAGATTTCATGGCTCACTATACAACGATCCCTTTGCTCTCGGAACAACCAGTGGTTCTCCAACCTAACGGGCCGCAAAGGAGTTGTGCAGCCGTGTAGTCCGTTCTAAGATCGGCGCGAATTTGGGAGGCGACAGCGATGCAATATCGTGACCTGCGAGGTTGGATTGACGCGGTGGACAAGTTTGGCGAGCTGCGCGTGATCGAAGGTGCCGATTGGAATCAGGAGATCGGTGCACTGACAGAGGTCTCGGCACAGATGCCTACGCCACCGGCTGTGCTCTTTGACAAAATCAAAGACTATCCCGCCGGCAAGCGTGTGCTCGCCGGCATCCACAATCCCACCCTCAAGCGCCAGTGTTTGACCACTCATTTGCCGCTCGATTACACGCGCGAACAATTCATGGCGGCGTGGAAGCAGCGGCTCGACAAGCCGACATTGATTCCGCCGCGCGTGGTCGACTCGGGGCCGCTGCTGGAAAACGTGTTTGAAGGGAAGGACATCGACCTGCTGGCGCTGCCGATTCCCTGGTGGCATGAAGGCGACGGTGGCCGCTACATCGGTTCGCTCGACACAACCATCAGCCGCGACCGCGACGAGGGCTGGATCAACGTGGGCTGCTACCGTGTCATGGTGCACGACCAGGACACCCTGGCGCTCTATATCTCGCCGGGCCATCACGGCCACATTCACCGGCAAAAATATTTCGATCAGGGCGAGCCGTTTCCGGTGGCGATCAGCTTCGGTCCCGATCCACTTTTGTGGTTCTTCGGTCAAATGGAAGTGCCAGCGGGTCAGTCGGAATACGATTACGCAGGCGGTGTGCGTGGCGAGCCTTACGAGGTGATTCTCGGCAAGCACGCCGCTTTGCCCATTCCTGCGTATTCGGAAATTGCCATCGAAGGAGAGGTGATTCCCGGCACGAAAATTCCCGAGGGACCGTTTGGCGAATTTACCGGGTACTATGCCGGCGGACTGCGCTCTGAGCCGATGCTCAAAGTAAAGCGGTTGATGTATCGCAACGATCCGGTTCTCACCGGCGCGCCGCCGTTCAAGCCAGCGCCCGGGGCGGAGAACAATCTGATCCGCGCGGCGTATATCTGGAACTACCTCGACAAAACCGGCGTGCCCGACGTGCGCGATGTGGCGTATCATCAAACCCGATTGATGGTCGTGGTTTCGATCAAACAGCGATACCCGGGCCACGCGCGCCAAGCGGCGCTGATCGCGTCGCAGTGCCGCGCCGCAGCCCTCTTGACGCGCTATGTGATGGTGGTCGACGACGACATCGATATTTGGGATAGCAATGAGCTGTTGTGGGCGCTGTGCACGCGCACCGATCCGGCGAAGGATATCGACATCCTGCGCCGCTGCTGGAGCAACCCCATCGACCCGATCATTCCACCGAGCGAACGCGGCTTTCAGTCGCGCGGCATTATTGATGCGTGCAGGCCCTATGAATGGATGAATGATTTTCCGAAAGTGTCGGGGGCGAGTGCAGCATTGAAAGAAGCGGTGAAAAAAAAGTTCGGCGTGGGCTTAACGGGAAAGAAGAATTAAACACAAAGGGCACATAGAAGATTCATCGGATCGGAAAATAACCGCAAAAAGCAAGTCCTGAGCGATGTCGAAGGGCGCAAAGGCGCAGAAAAACGCACTTGCGTTAGGACCGTTGTCATTGCGGCGCCCGGGTGAATCATGCGCAGAGCCATCGTGAGCAGATGAAAGCGAGGATCCGTGCCGTGTTGCGCAGCACGGAAACGATTCTGAAAAACGAGGCCGAAGTGGTTGGGTTTGTCCAGAAAGATTTTGGGCTGGATCAGCGCGTCGCGGCGGAGAGCTACAAGATTCTTAAGCAGGTGTTGACTCCCGACGGCGATATTAAAGAACCGGTGCTGAAGTCGATCATCGACAAGATTCGGCAAGAGCCGGCGATGGCCGCGGAGGTGCGGAGCGAGCGGAACTGAGGAAGCGTTAGAGCATTGCCCTTGCGATTCGTGGTGATAAGATTGCCTCATCTTTCTCTAGGGGGTTGCTTATGAAGGGTCGAGGAGCGTTTTTTGCGTTAGCCCTGAGTTTCGTGATCGGTACAGGCGCGGCTTTGGCGGATTTGCCGGAGCCGAAACCGAAGACAGAGAACCCAAACGTAGTCGCTGGTCGTAAAGCAATCGAAGCCAAAGATTTCAAGGCGGCGGTTGGCCATCTGACCAAAGCCGTGCAGGAAGTGCCGAACGACGCTGACGCTCACAGCATGCTCGGTTTCGCCTATCGCAAGACCAATGTGTTCGACAAGTCGATGGAACACTACCAGCGGGCACTCAAGCTCGATTCCAAGCACCGCGGCGCCCATGAATATCTCGGCGAGCTCTACCTCGACATGAATCAGTTGGAAAATGCCGAGAAACAGCTGGCGGCACTTAAGAACGCCTGTCCATTTTTCGGGAAATGCAGCGAGTACGAGGATCTAAAGAAAGCGGTTGATGCTTATAAGGCTAAGAAGAAATGATGCAACCGTTAATGGCTGCCAAATCCTGAAACTTTCCGGAGCTCTTCGACTGGGCTCAGGGCGAACGGATCGGATGCTGAAATAGTTAGAAACAATCCGTTCATGCTGAGCCCGTCGAAGCATTCTTAAGGACTTTTCAGAATTCTCGCAAGCTGGACGGAGGAGGTGGCCATGGCTGAGGTTGTTAAGAAGATCGGTTTCGTCAGCGGCGGTTCAAGCTCGATGCCCCACTATGCGAGCATGGCGCCGATCATCCCCAAGGGTGTCGAGCTTGATTACCAAGGGTTGAACCTCTACGGTGAGTCGCTGTTCGGCATCGCCAATAAAAAAGACTTCATCATTAGCAGCGTGAAGAAGTTCATCGCCGAGCAAAGGTGGGATGGGGTGATCCTTACGGCAGCGCCCACGGAAGTTCTTAACCCTGGGCTCTATGCCGATATGCAAGCGGCGTTGACGATTCCGTTTACCACTGCGCTTCATGCCTGCGTCCAGGCACTGCGCGCCTATGCCGCGCCGAAAGTTCTTTTACTCACACCGTTCGACACCAAGTTGAATGATCTGATCGTTGACCATCTCGCCAATGCCGGGGTGACGGCGCTTTCTCCCAACTCCTTCGATCAGCTCGATGTCCCAAAAAAGATGACACCGGACGAAGTCTTTGACCTCGTGAAAAAGCATTTCGGAGCAGTCGGCAAGGTCGATGCGATTTACTTCCAAGGCGCTGTGCTCGATCCGATCAAGTGTCTGGATCGGATCGAGTCGGAATTAAAAGTGACGGTGATCGCAAGTAATCCGGCGATGCTTTGGTACGTGGAATCGAAGTTGGGCATCAAACATCCCGTAAGCGGCTACGGCCGGTTGTTGCGAGAGTGGCCGGCGCTGCCGTGATGATAACAGTGGTTTCGGGCTTCCGAGTTTCGCGTTTCGGGTTTTTGCTCGGTCGTGTGGCGAAGATCTCTCTCAATCCAAACATATATTCTCGGCCTCGGGCTGTTCCTGAGGAGGTCGCCTACCCCAGTGTACGCTTTAGCCAATCCGTTGCGACCCGCGAAACTTTGTCCTCAGCCCCCACATAAAAATGATCGCAGTTCGGGATGACGTGAACCTCACAAGGCCCGGCGCAGTTTTCTTTGAACCTCTCGGCGGGGTAGTTATCTATCGGTTCTTGATCACCCCGGATGAATAGCACAGGGCACTTTATTTTCGCCGCGTTCGCGACCAAGTCCGGAGCGTTTACCAAGCGGTCGAGATAAGTCTTTGCCGAGATCACCCACCACCAGTCGGGGATCAGCATGAGCTGATCCGGTTTCCCGGCTGCCATTAGCTCTTCGGCGTGTTCTTTCAGTTCGGCCGGATTGCCCGCCAATGAGTAGTTGCGTGCCGACCGTGGGTTGGTCATACGGTTGCCGCCGGCGTGGGCCGAAAGCAGAATCAGCGCTTTGGTTTCTGGGTGATTCGCGACGTGTTGGCTGGCCAACACGCCGCCGTTGCTGTGGCCAATGACGATCGGGTTTGAGAATCCTTTGCTCGCTAAATATTTCGCAGCGAGCTCGTTGTCCTCAATGCCCTGCGCGACGGTTTGATAGGCGCCGCCGACGCCGGCGCGGCGGTTGTAGGTGCTGACGGAGTCGTGGCCGCGGCGGTTGAACGGCATGAACGTGTAGCCGAGTCCGGTGATGTGCGGCGCCAGAAAGCGCGCGGCGCAGACGTAGAAGTTCATCTGATTGCCGTGGCAGTACATCGCGGCGTTTTGGCTGGGGCCATCGGGTGTGTAGTAGGCGGCGTCCAGTGGATCGGTCGGCGTTGGAATGCTGATGAGTTCGGTGCGCATCACGGAATCCTCGTCAGTATGAAATCTTTGCGCCAATATGGCTTAATGAGCGACAAATTCAAAGCGTGCCAGGAAGAGATTGGAGAAGTTCTACGGCAGAGAAACAAACCCCGCCGTTTCGCGCGGATCACGTGGGCAGCCTGCTGCGCCCACCAGCGTTGTTGGAGGCAAGAGAGAAGTTTGAAAAAGGCGATCTCGATGCCGCTGCGCTGCGCGCGGTGGAGGACCGCTGCATCCGCGACGTCATCAAGATGCAAGAGGAAATTGGCCTGCAAGCGGTGACCGACGGCGAATACCGGCGCAAACTGTGGAACGTCGACTTTGTCCGCAAGTTCGAAGGCGTGCTCGTCAAAGAAGGCTTGGCGAGCGAGGCGGAAAAATCGTTTCAAGGCGGCGATCCCAATGTGCAGCGCTCGCCGACACGCTTCGAAGTCACCGGCAAGCTCAAACGTGTGCGCGAGCACGAAGTTGAAAACTTTAAATTTACCCAATCTACCACGAAAGTGACGGCGAAGTTGTCGATCCCATCGCCGTCGGTTTTGCACTTTCGCGGCGGCCGCCGTGGCGTGAGCCATGCGGCGTATCCAGAGATGGCGGATTTTTTCACCGACTTGGCGCGCGTCTATCGCGAAGAGATTCAGGCGCTTGCCGCCGTCGGCTGCACCTATTTGCAGATCGACGATACCAACCTGGCCTATTTGTGCGATCCGAAGATGCGGGAAGGCGCGAAAAAGATTGGTGAAAATCCTGACAAGTTGCCGTCACTCTACGCCAACTTGGTCAACGAGTGTATTAGAGACAAGCCGGCTAACATGATCGTCTACACCCACCTATGCCGCGGCAATTTCGCCAGCGCCTGGGTCGCCGAGGGCGGTTACGATCCGGTCGCGGAGGTGTTGTTCAACGAGCTGAAAGTTGACGGCTATTTTCTGGAATTCGACTCGCCGCGTGCCGGCAACTTTGCGCCGCTGCGCTACCTGCCCAAAGGCAAGCGCATCATGCTTGGCCTGGTCACGAGCAAAACCGGTGCGTTAGAAAATCCCGACGATCTCAAGCGGCGCCTCGACGAGGCATCGAAGGTCGCGCCCTTCGATCAACTCGGCATCGCGCCGCAATGCGGCTTCTCCAGCACGGTGTTGGGTAACAAGCTGACCGTCGAAGATCAGATCAAGAAACTGGGATTGGTTGTCAAAGTAGCGCGCGATGTCTGGGGTGCGGTCTAGAACGTGGTGAGGAATTTTCACGGCGAATTCGGCGTCAAATTCGCCTCGCAAAGTGCGTCGCAGTACACGGTTGCCGATTCCGTTCGCCTGGCGCAGCTGGCGCAGGCGAAAGGTTTCAAGCAGGTCTGGGTCAACGACAATCTCGGTCAGCGCAATCTTTTTGTCGTGCTCTCCGCCATAGCGGCGCGGGTGCCGATCAAGATTGGCACGTCGATTATTGTTCCTTACTTTCGCAATCCGATGGATATTGCCGATAGCCTCGCAGCGCTTTCTGAGTTAACGGACGGCCGCGAGGTGAGCGTCGGCATCGCGCGGGGCGAGTTGGCACGTGCGGGGCAGCAGGTCGAAATGCCGAAACCCGTCGCCATAGTGCGTGAGACCGTATTGGCGCTCAAAGCTTTACTTGTCGGCGAGACAATCTCGTTTCGCCACTATCCAGTGTCGGCTGCGTATCATCACATATTGCCCGAGCAAGAATTTCGTTTGGCTTTCGCTCCAGCGGCGCCGCTCAGGTTTTATTGCGGCGGCCACGGGCCGCGCATTCTCAAGTTTGCCGGCGAGGCGATGGACGGGGTGTTCTTTGGCGATCACCTTATCCCGATGGCCCGCGCTTACCGGCTCGAATCGATTCTCAAGATTTCGCGCGACTCGGCTCAGGCTCAGACGAGAACGCTGGTTGACGTCGGCGAGATCGATATCGCCATTGCGCGCGATCGCTGCCGCGCTTATGACTTTGCGCGGCCTTTTGCCGCCCACGTGCTGTTGCGTTGCGAAGAGATGGGTTTTGCCGCCGATGATTTTCGCGCCAAATCTCGCACCCGCGGTCGCTTGATCTCCACCGTTCCTAGACTCAGCGTAAACCGTCGACCCTTGCCGTAGCCGTTACGATACCCGGGCTGCTCCACAACGTTGACCTTGCGTTCGCT